>JAYEFS010000327.1:0-10227 GCA_034658695.1 Methanobacteriota archaeon
ACGGTGCAAGAAAAACCAGTAGCAATCGGTTCAATCCAATTGGAAAGATGCTTTCGCTCCAGTACTAAAATGAAACAAAAATGGGACCAATTCAGTACGGGGTATACACATCCTTTCATCACCCTACCCCAGTCCCCACGTCTTCCGTGCGGTTGCACATCCGACTGACCATTACACCGTTTCTATTTCCATCCCAATTACGCCGAGGGTGAGATTCGAACTCACGAGGGCGTTAGCACCCACACGCTTTCAAGGTCTTCATTCCTTCCAGGCGTGCGCCTTACCGCTAGACTACCTCGGCTTCTGTGATGTGATCCATCCTCTTGGATATGTGCCCGCCTTCATGATTACCCTATCGGTGCGCACCACAATTCCGGTGCGCGCACGCCCGATAGCTGCAGCGGGCATGCATGAGATTCCGAGTGCGACCGTCTCACCCTTCTGGGTGCAGATTACAACAGGGCAATCAGCAGCGATTGTGTCTGATAGTGCCAGCACTCCTGGCGCAGCGAGCGATGCGCCGTGACATATCGCATCAACCGTACTGTCGCGAATAACAACCTCGGGCAGATGCACGAGCGCACGTTCAATTGGATGCACCATGCTTCGCAGAGCGGTCTCATCGCCGCTCTCGGTCCATTCGGCGTATGCATCGCAGAGATTTTGCAGCGTCACCGAATCGGTCTCATCAAACGGACCTGCTCTGGTTCTGCGCAGTTCCGCCATCTGTGCGCCGACGCCAAGAGCGATTCCGATGTCGTGGCACAGCTTGCGGATGTACGTACCTGCCTCGCATCCAACTGTTGCGAGCACATCGTTGGAATCGATCTCTTCGATTCGAAGGTAATATATTGTTCGCACCCTGAGCCTCTGCTTGACAGCGGATACAACCGGAGGGCGCTGGTAAATCTTGCCTGTGAACTCCGCACAGACCGCTCTGAGCGCGTCCTCCTTAACCGGGTGATGCAGGTGCATGAGACAGACATACTCCTTTTGGGCGAGCAGAAGTGCTTTTACCGCCTTTGTCGCACCACCGAGCATGATCGGGAGTGTGCCGGTCACCCTTGGGTCGAGTGTTCCGCTGTGCCCGGCTCTTTTGATATGTAATATCCCTTTGACCCATGACGCCACCTCATGGCTGGTTGGTCCGGATGGTTTGTCGAGATTGATCACTCCACACTCAAGCAGTTCCGCAATCGATCGCTGATCCGGCAAGCACCCGTATCGCGGGTCGGTCGGCGTGCTGCGCGCTGTTGTAAGTATTCTGGTATCTGAGTGCTTCATGCTTCGTCTCCGGCATCCCATACTCGAACCTGCTCACCCATATACTCTTTCCAGCTCCCGCCCGCCATTTCCCGGGCAGTGAGAATCCACCAAAAATCTTACTTACAATATTTGTGTATATTTACATAAAACCACGGGATTACACAAGATTGACACAGAAATCTTGTGGTTCATATTATTTAGTGTTGGGGATCTTCGAAAAATCCTGATTCTGATGGATTCTGTGGTTTCCAACCTTTGCGTCTTTGCGCCCTCGCGTCTTTGCGTTCCTCCGATTTAACGCAAAGTCGCAGAGACGCAAAGATGAAGGGGTGGCGCCCACGATTACTACAACGTGGGGGTAGGCTACTACTATCGACCACAGAAAACGTTAGAACCAGGAAAAATCCGGAATGATTCAATTAAAATCGTTTCATGCCCGTTTCAGCGTCCATCACCCATAGCAACAGCGCCTTCTGGGCATGCAACCTGTTCTCTGCCTGATCCAGCACAACAGAGTGGGGACCGTCCAGCACCTCGCCAGTAATCTCCTGACCGCGGTGCGCGGGCAGGCAGTGGAGAACAATGCAATCAGGTTTTGCATGTTCCAGAAGTCCCGTATTGATCTGGAACCCGGCAAGATCCTGCAATCTCTGCTCCTCTTCCTCTTCATCCCCCATCGAGACCCATACATCCGTGTACAGCACATCAGCACCCTCTGCAGCCATGGTTGGGTCGTGTGTGATTGTGGTATTGCAGCCGAGATCCCTCGCTTGCGCGAGTATGTCTGAATCGGGCTCGTATACGGCAGGACACGCCACAACGAGTTCCATTCCAACGATTGCACTTGCGAGAATCAGTGAATTGCACACGTTGTTCCCATCCCCGATCCATGCGATACGCAAGCCATTCAGAGTTCCTTTCTGCTCCCGTATGGTCAATAGATCAGCAAGCAACTGGCAGGGGTGTTCCAGATCCGAGAGCGCATTAATAACCGGGATATCAGCGCATCTCGCAAGCTCCTGCACTGTTTCGTGGCTGTAAACCCGGGCAGTTATCGCATGAACGAATCTGGAAAGCACCTGGGCGGTATCGCAGATCGTCTCGCTTCTGCCGAGCTGGAGGTCCGCTGTATTCAGATACAACGCATGTCCGCCGAGTTCGGTCATCGCAACCTCGAAGGAGACTCTTGTGCGGGTGGATGCTTTCTCGAAGATCATGCCGAGGCTCATATTTTTTAGCGGATCCGTAGCCATAGCCACATCCGCATCCACGCCGCGTTTTTCCTTCAATTCGGATGCCACATCGAGAAGCTGTGTCAGTTCCTCGTAGTTCAGGTCTGATATGGAGAGAAGATGCGTCATCGGGTCGTAACCTCGCAACCGTCTTCGGTAATGATCACGGTGTGCTCTGCCTGCGATACGAGTGCGCCAGTGACCTCACTCAAAACGGGGTATGGTTTGATGATCCCCGCTTTTGTCAGTTGTCTGAATGTGAAATCCAATTTTTCCCCGGAAAACCATCTCTTTGCAAAGGGGAGTGTTTTGTACCCCATAATCTCTTGAAGCAGTTTTCTCACTCGCGGAATACGCGGAAGCGTCGGTCTTTCTGTTGTCAGGTGGTATATCTCCCACCTCGATGTATCCTTCACCCGTCCGGAGCCATCCGTTGCGAACGGTTCGATTGCAACGACCTCGCCCTCTTGAAGCACGGTTCCGGTACGCGTATGTATGTTTGGAATTCCGGGAGGTGTATGCGCCTGATATTGTGCGAGTCCGTGTCCGGTGAGGTTTGAAATCGGTTTGTATCCGAATTCGTTGATCGTCTTCTCGATTGTCGTGCTGATCTCCGATGTATCAATCCCGGCGTGGATTATATCGATTGCACTTTCGAGTGCTGCCTTTGACGCTTCAACGAGTTCAGGGTGGTAAGAGAGATCAACCGTTGTGGCGGAATCAGCGATGTATCCATCGATGTGAACTCCGATATCAAGTTTCACCATGTCGCAGCCAAAGACCGATTCATCGTCCGCACCTGGTGTGAAATGTGCCGCATCCTCGTTTGCCGAAAGATTGCATGGGAACGCGGGCTCTCCGCCGAGATCGCGTATCAGATCCTCTGCGAACGCAGCGGTTTTTAGAATGCTTGCCCCAACGACTATCTTCTTCGACGTCTTCTCCCGTACTTCTGCAAGAATCCTTCCGGATTGCCGATACTTCTCGATCTCTTCGGATGTGTAATTGATATTCATGATACCTACAAAAAAATAAGACCGCCCGCAACAAACCGACGTTTTGGGCGGTAAATGTTCAAACTGGGAACTCAGTCCAGCTTCAGTATATCTAGCGCCCTGTTGATGTCTTCAGCCTTAACAGTCTTCCTTCCGGCATGCTTCGTCTCGATAATCGCTTCTTTGGCGATCTTTATACCGAGTCCCTCAAGCACATCGGTCAGAGCACTGCGTGCCGATTCGCTGACCCGAATGTCACCATCGGATGCAGTCCGTATTAGACGCTCTACTGGAGCCAGTGGTATTATTTTTTTTGCCATTTGTTCTTACCTCCTTATAGGGTATGCTTCCGTTCACAATCGAACGGTGTGTGTTCGGTTTTGTACACCGACACTAAGTATGGAATTACGTACAGAATAGAACTCTATTCCATGACCATATCCATACTCGGTGTTGCTATGTACTTACTTTCTGAAATAAGTCCTATATATACTTTTTGATCCACATCTGCGGAACAGTGAAAAATATCTTTGACAAATCGAATACCTAACTTCCAGACATGGTGAATCATGGTGTAAAGAGATTCATGAGTCAGATTCATAGAAACGGTCATAAGATATTAGGTGTATTATGATCGGTCATGATAACTTTCTATAAGTAATGTGGGTCAATACATTAACGGTGATTGATATGCATGCCGAAGTGATAACGACCCAACTCCATTCGATAGACCTTGAACTCATCGAAATATTCGTCAAGAAGGGGGAATTTAAGGGTATACCAGATTTTTTTAGATGTGCCGTGAGGAGAATGATCGCTGAATTGACTCAAATGGAACTCGATTTGTTCAGTACGGCAAAAGAGATGGATGAAGATGGATTGGAACGGATGCATAATGAGATAAAGGATATCAGACGGTAGATCTGGACGGAAAAATATGCAAAGAACATATATTGATACAAATGTATACTACATCCCCCACATCAATTCACATACAAATTCCAGACGGGTAATAGAGAGTGCAACCGGGGCTAAATTCACGATTGTACAGTCAGATTACCTGTATGATGAGGCGATCGCTCTATGTAGGAGGGGGTTCGGAAAAGACGTTGCAAGCATGCAGAGACTGCTAATGTTATCGATTCCCTCCACTGGGATTATATCAAAATTCGAATGGGGTTTAACACAACAATCATGATAACGCTGACAAAACTGAGACTAAAAACCCCTGCGATTCTCGCCGCAGGCATCCTCGGAACCACTGGCGCATCGCTGATGCGTGTTGCACAGAGTGGCGCAGGCGCAGTCGTCACAAAATCCATCGGTTGCACCCCGAATGCAGGACACCCGAACCCGAGCATGCTTGAAACCGAATGCGGGTTTCTGAACGCGATGGGGCTGCCGAATCCGGGATATCATAACTATCGGGAGGAACTCACAACCGCAAAGAAGGGTGGAGTTCCCGTAATTGCAAGCATATTCGGCGCAGACGCACGTGAATTTGCCGAAGTTGCGATTGGGCTATGCGACCTCGCAGACGCAATCGAACTGAACCTCAGCTGCCCGCACGCAGACCGGTATGGCGCGTCCATCGGAATAGACCCGGTTCTTGTCAGGGAGATCACATCCGCGGTCCGGGATGCTGTAGATATTCCGATCTGGGCGAAACTGACGCCGAATGTCGCCGACATAGCCGAGATCGGGGGTGCGGCGCAGGAAGGGGGTGCGGACGCGGTCGTCGCAATCAACACCGTGCGTGCAATGGCTATCGACATTGATTCGGGTTTTCCGATCCTCGGCAACCGATTCGGCGGGATGTCGGGTACGGCGATCAAGCCGATCGCTGTTAAATGCGTCTACGATCTGTATGGCGCGCTCGACATCCCGATAATCGGGGTCGGAGGAATATCGTGCTGGCAGGATGCAATCGAGATTGTTATGGCGGGGGCGAGCGCTGTGCAGATCGGGTCTGCGGTGCATGTAGGCATATCTGTCTTCGCGGAGGTTGCAGACGGGATTGCAGGTTACTGCCGGACGCGTGGCTGCTCGATCACTGATATCTGCGGGCTTGCACACGAACGGTGAGGCATCACTCGATCGCATACTCAAAGACGATCAGCGACAGCATGAAAAAAACGATATCGTAGACGCAGAGAACTCTGATCTCCGGGATTGCGCTCACAACTGTTAGCACCTTTGAGGTTGCAGGCACCAGTACAAAGAGCATGGGAAAGAGTATGGGCAGGAGTATCACAGGGAGTAGAAGTTCTCTTGTCGTTGCGTTCAGGGTCAACGCCGAAAGGAGCGTTCCAACAGTGAGAAAACCGATTGTCCCGAGCAGTATAACCAGTGCCAGCCAGAAGAGGTTTACAAAGGTATAACTAAATAAAAACATGAATATTGGTATAGCCGGAATCTCTATGATCAGCATCAGCACGAGATTGGAGATCAACTTGCCCACATAGATTGTGCTGCGATCAACCGGGCAGAGCAAGAGCCCCTCTATACAGTTCTCTTCCTGCTCGAGTGCAAACGATCTGGACAATCCGAGCATGCCTGCAAATATGAACGTGATCCAGAGCATTCCCGGAGCCAGTTCAGTGATCCGGTCGTGATCGCCAAGCGAATCCTTGAATGAGAAGCTGAAGATCAGTATGATGAGCAGTGCAAACATGAGCATCGAGTTCAGCATCTGTTTGGTTCTGAACTCGGCTGTGAGGTCTTTTTTTGCGATTGCGATGCACCGCTTCATATCGCTTAATTGACGCGATGGCACATAAACATGATCACCAGTGGTCAAAGAGACACTGGCGCCACACAACGCCTCCGAAAGGGTAGGGGCTGCGGCGATAAAGTGGCGGTTCCGGCGGAGCGGAATCTCCGGTGTCACAATCGGCATCTCCCCCCGACCCTGTAGAACTGGTATGTGGTTGGCTGCGATTCATCGCCGCGCCCTATCGAAACATCACGCCCGCACCACGTCCACAATCTCGTGCTGCTCCACATCAACAAGCCCCATATCTGTTATCTTCAGCCTCGGTATCACTGGCAGCGCAAGAAATGAAAGCGTCATGAACGGAGACGGCAGCACACACCCGATCTCTCGCATCAGGGCATGGAGACATGAGAGTTTCGTATTCACAGATTCGATACTTGATGCCGAGAGCAAGCCCGCAAACGGGAGTGCAATTGATCCCATAACCTCACCATCATAAGCGACAACGATTCCGCCGCGCAGCCGCCGTATCTCGTTTGCGCAGAGCGCCATATCCTCAAAGTTCGTACCAACAACGATTATGTTGTGCGAGTCATGAGCTATCGTCTGGGCAAACGCGCCGCCCTTGACTCCAAAACCGGAAACAAAACCTCTTCCGATGCTACCGCCCTTCCCATGCCGCTCAATTGTCGCAATCGAGAGAATATCCCTCGCGGGGTCAGGATGAAGAATTCCACCCTCCGGATGCAATCTCTCAACCCTCCAATCGGTTGCTATCTGGTCAGGGATTGCGACAATGATGTTTACTTCCGCATCCGTTTCGCTTTTGATGTACAGGCTATCGGGATGGATTCTTCCTGACCGCACCGTGTCAAAGACCTCCGCAGGGTACGTGGGCTTCGGAGAGACTCCGGTTGTGCCCCTCACAAAGACCTCGTCGATTGCGAACTTCTCGAGATCGTCCAGAACCACCATGTCCGCTCTTCTGCCGATTGCGATCGATCCGGTGAGGTGGTCGATCCGGTAATGTCGTGCGGTGTTGATCGTGCACATCGAGATCGCGTCGATAGGAGCAATTCCAAGCTCAATTGCCGTTCGCACGTGTGTGTCCATGTACCCGTCGATCAGATCCCCGGGATGCCTGTCGTCTGCGACAAAGAAGAAGTTGTCAAGAGCAACTCCATCCTCTACGAGTCGCGGTATGAACTCGTGCAGGCATTTCGCAGCGGAACCCTCCCGCAGAAGCACTGCCATTCCCATCCGCGCCTTCTCGATCGCTTCCTCGTACGTAAGGGACTCGTGATCGCTTGATATGCCTGCGCAGAGGTATCCGGCAAGATCGCTCCCGGCAAGACCGGGGCAGTGCCCATCTGCCCGCTTTCCAAGAAACAGCGCCTCCTCGATCATCTCGAGCTTTTCAGGATCGGCGGCAAGCACGCCCGGAAAGTCCATCACCTCGCCGAGCCCGACCACACCGTCCTGATACAGCAGGTGTGCAACCGTTGGTGCGTCCAATATCGCCCCGGAGGTCTCGAGATCCGATGATGGGACGCAGGACGGGATCATGACAAAAATACTGGACGACAGATCCTCAATCTCTCTTAAAATGAGTTCTATCCCCTTTACTCCGAGAACGTTTGCGATCTCGTGCGGATCGATGACCATTCCGGTCGTCCCGTGCTTGATCGCCGCCATCGCAAACCGGGTGAGCGTCAGCATGCTGGACTCAAAATGGACGTGACCATCGATTAAGCCAGGAGAGACGAACTTTCCGGTTATATCGATCGTATTTGTGTCATCTCCGATTTTGTCTGAGATGTCACCGATTCCCACGATGATTCCGTCTTTTATCGCGATATCATCGTTGCGGAGTTCCTTTGTGTTGACATTCGTGACTGTGCCCCCGGTCAGTGCAAGATCCGCCTTTATCGCGCCCGTTCCGGCAAATATTCGTTCCTGTAAAGCCATGGTCATAAGGTATTCTGAGATGTTAAATTATTTTCGGGCATGATCTGGAAATGGCGCTATGTGGATGGGCTGCGTGGTTGATGTCCCTGGCATTGCAGGTCTGCGCAACCTGGTAAATAGTCGGCAATTCTCATTTTGAAAATTCGTATGTGTTTAGCGGAGACAAAAAACCACGAGATTTCACGGGATTAACACAAAAATCTTGTGAAAATCTGTGTAATCTTGTGGTTAGCTAAACACGTACGAATTAAGCAAATTCCTTCTTTGTTTCTCCGCATTTTGTACAGCGGTACACCGAGTACTTCTTGTGCGTCTTCAGGAGTTCAAACTCGTGGTCGCATGGCGGTGATGGCGGTGTCTCCTCTGGCTCTTTGGAATATTCGGAATCTTCGGCTGGTTCACCCAATCTCATCACCCGTCTGAGATCCGATTCCATCTTATCCTGCCTCTCGCGGAAATCATCAATATATGTGTGTGTATCGCAGAGGAGTATGAACCGCTGGGTGTCGATTATCGCGATCAGATTCTCGATTGTATCCGGGTTTAGAACAAGTTCCAGCTCGAACCGATCCTCCTTGTGGACGGCAACGATGTTGCCATCGTCACGCCGGATCAGTTTCCCATCCGCATCGACGGCTTCCGGATATGATTCGTCGAATATCGCCTCCGTGTCGATGAAAAACCATATACCGCCCACAAGATAGTCTCCCGCTCCTTCGAAGAACTCTTTAAGCACGTTCAGGTCGCCAACTGTGTGAAAATCAAAGGAGAGTTCCATGCTGTCAGACTCAACGGTAATCAAACCTTTGTTGCGATAACTGGTCGTAATCTCGAACTCCTCGATGACGCCCCCTTGATTATGGCTATACTCAAGATTGACATAGATCGGTGGCAGATGGTCTATATCGCATCCATCTCTGTAGGGATCGTCCGGTGAGGTTACGAAACGTTTTAGATAACATAACTCACAAGAAAACTCTTTTTCCGGTATGCATTGAATGCAAAAGCTATCGTAAGGTTTATGCTCGCCAGATGCAGTACAGGTCTTCTCATGTTTATCATAATCCTCGCAGATGTAGCAGCACCCATAAATCATCCAGTCCTCTGACTCAAGTATCCGGTCGACCAACATACGCTGGATTGTGCTGTTGGCTTCGGTTGCCACATTGCCGGGCGTGCCATCTCCATACGCCTCTGCGATGGCTTCCAGCCGTGGTATGATCTCCCGATTGTGCTGATGGTAGATGCGGGAGCACAGATACGCCAGATTCGAGGAACCAACCCCGTCATCGAATCGGTCAAGGAGCCCCACCATGAAATCAAACGACTGCGGGTCTCTGATCGCAGATAGTACACCAAGCGGGTAGATTATGTCAATCCTATTCCCGTTTTCATCAACTGCCGGATTGTCCAGTCGATAGGTGATCTTCTCGGTCAGCTGCGGAATCACGGGTGTGCCGACACTTTTCAGCACCTCTGATACGTATTCGCATAGTTTGGAATCCGTGGACTCGAGCGCATCGATCAACTGCCGGATAGCGGCTGGAGTCCCGATCTCCTGGAGCACAGCGGCAGCAACTATGTGTGCGTGGGTCTCTGTATCATGCAGATATTCTTTTAGAGGTTCGACAGTCGCGTCACCGTATTCGATCAAACGTTCCTCGATATCGTTGAGTCTCGCTGTCAGTTCCTCGTTTGATTTCAAATCGAAGTAGTAGTCGCCACGTCGGATCATCCAATCATCGATATCATCGATCAGATCGTCCAGCGCGGAGAGTGTCTCGTCCAGTGTTTCGTGCATGGGTCACACCAAGAGACGTTATGGCTTGTGCATTGTACTATGTCTTGTGGCAGAGTTCGATCTCTATGATTCTGTCCAAACAGGATCTCCGCGGTATCCGGATCATTCAATATAGTCTCTATCTAGGGTGATGAAAAGATGTGTATGCCCCAAAATGAATCGGTCCCATTTTTGTTCCATTTTAGTATTGGAACGAAAGCATCTTGTCAATTAGATTGAACTGATTGCTGCTGGTTTTTCTTTCACCGT
>JAYEFS010000328.1:0-2352 GCA_034658695.1 Methanobacteriota archaeon
CCTTCAAGATCGATCTCTTTAGCAGTAAGAGTGAACCCTCCACCAAGATCCCATGACTCACCTGTTGACAGGGTCTTCCTGTCGTCGTCCTCGAACTCGACCAGAAGTTTCACGAGTTTATCGGCATTATTACCAATTGCCACATATTCCTCTCCAATCCAGCCCTCGAGATAATATCCGGTATTGCCATCAACGGTCAGTCCCTCATTCGCACAGATTTCATACTGCTGATAGACGGGAAAGGTCTGATAAATCAGGCAGTCCTCATCGATGGTCCGATCCCATCTGCCGTTTAACGTACCAGCCACGATTTTGAGCTCCTAGGTCATCAGATCATCGTCCAGATCATACCAGAATGCAGCGAAATTGGTGGCGTTCCATACAAGATCATAGGGCTGCGCACCATAGAGATTCACGACATTGCCGCGCACCTCAAGCGTCTCCGCGCTCGCGGGCACAGCAAACACCGCAACCACAAGCGCAATCAGTATAATCATTCGTTTGTTCATATCATACCTCCCTGTGCGAATCTCAAATCCGCATTCACCTCATACGTTCACGTCACATAAATTTATCGTCGCACCGGATTTGGAAAACCAGTGGGTCCGGGTACGTATAAACGAAGACGACGATCGACCAAATTCGGCCCCCCAAAACTCGCTGTATCCACAACACATTCCGCATACCCCACAACCACTCCGAATATCGAGTTTGCGATGACTGTGATCTTTGCAGCGGTATCGATCCTATCGACATCAGCAGTCGCCGCAGGTTCCGTTCACCACATCTTCAGTGATCGTGGAGTCTTGTCCTTAACTTCATCGATGTGCTGATCATCCACCCATCCGCTCTGTATATCCGCCCTGTGATCAAACTGGTGTATGAAAGGCTTGATATCCAGAAGCGGTGTCCCATCCAGGATATCAACATCGCAAATCTCCAGTATGTTGCCCCTGACGTTCTCCAGTCTGACAATAGAGATTCCGATCGGATTCGGTCGTCTCGGATGCCTTATTGAGAAGATTCCTTTCTCAGCACCGCCCCCTATAAATGGCTTTGAGATCAACGAATAACCGTCCGCAAGATGGAAATGATAGAGGAGGATCAGATGGGAGAACCCGCCAATGTCCTTAAGCCCGTCAATATATTCCGGAAATACTTCCACCTCGCCTCTTGCCCCGTCTGCGAAGACGCCCTGAATCGGTGTATCATCCGGATCAGTGAATGGTGAATGTATGACCCCGATTGGGGTGTGTGTTATGCTGGTCATTACTGCTCGCCCTCGTACTCTTCATCGGGATATGTTGTGAAACCATGCTTCTCAAAGATCGCTTTTCCTTCAGGGGACGCAACAAAATCCACGAACCCTTTTGCAGTATCCTTCTGCTTAGAAGACGTGAGTGTGCCGATCGGAACGATCTTTATGATGTTCTGCCCGTCCGGGATTTTCACAATCTCCATCTTCTCACTGTTCGCAGCCAGATCCTCCCAGATTATCGATGCGTCTGCCTGTTTCATGGACACGTAGACAATCAGTTCGTTCACGGTCGCACCGCGAGCAATTACGTTCTTCTCCACTGAATCGTAGAGCCCGTTCGTCTTGAGGATCGCATCCCCGAGTTTGCCGATGGCTGCTGCCTTTGAGTCTCCGAGTATGACCGTAACTCCAGGTTCCGCAAGATCCTCAAGAGATGTTATGTTAGCGGGATTTCCACTTGGTACTGCGATAACAGGCACATGATATGCGATGAGTTGCTCGTAATCGGTGAGCCCCTTATCCCTCGCAAGATCGAAATAATATGTCGCTCCGGGCATGTAGACATCCCCTTTCCGCGTGAGTTCCATCTGGGAGAGGAGTGCGTTTGAGCCTGCGTAGTTGTAGTGTATGGAAACGCCATATTCTTCCTCGAAGAGCGATCCGATCTCATCCATCGGCTTTCTCATCCCTGCACCGCAGTAAACAAGGAGTGACTCCGGTGTTTGTTCCTGCGTATCGTCGATGCACCCGGGCGTGATCGTGGTGCAGAGCAGAATTAGCATTATCAACATTACCAGTCTCTTCATCATCATGCCATTCGTGAAACCAGCATAAATGTATTTCGATTTGAAACTGAGTAACGTCAAGCAAGAAGGACTGGCAAAGTCTACCGGATCGTTGTAAAACTCGTTTGAGATATGCATATATAAACGCGGCACAGTGCGGATCGTTTGGTTATAACACAGTTCTGGTTCTGCCGTTTTCTGTGGTCGCTATCGGCAGCCTTCGCGTGTGTGGAGTCGCGGGCACCTCTCTGTGTCTCTGTGTCTCTGCGCCTTTGCGTTAAATCAGAGAAACGCCAAGACGCCAAGACG
>JAYEFS010000329.1:0-2351 GCA_034658695.1 Methanobacteriota archaeon
AAGACGCAAAGACGCGAGGGCGCAAAGGTTGGAAACCACAGAATTCATCAGAATCAGGGATTTTCACAAGATTTCTGTGTTAATCTCGTGAAATCTCGTGGTTTTTCACCTCGGCTAAACACATACACTCGCAACAACAATCGCCCGCAGCATCGCAACACCAATTGGTATGGACAAGCGACGTCGCAACACCCCGCTTAAATGCCCCGCCTACTGATCCGGATCTAGATCGGGTTTCTGATCCGGCTCATGATCAGGTTCCCGGTCACCGTGGATAAAGAAGTTGTCTCCGACCATCATCCGGACGTACTCCTCCTTTCGCCCCTTCTGCACCCGGATCTTATCTGTTGTGAGAAGCGCCTGGTTGAGGAACAGTCCTTCGAATTTACTTATCACGCTCTTGTCATGCGCATCTTTGTTGATCAGCGCAATTACATTGAATTGTTTGTGTGAAAACAGCTCAACAGACTTCGAGATGATATCATACGCTTTGTCGATACCGTGTTCAGAAATAAGATGGCTTATGGGCTCGAATATGACCCACATCCCCTCAGGGAGCTGTTCAAACATATCTGAGAATTGTTCGATCTGATCCAGTGGCAGAGTGACCACACCATCGCTATCTGTGATCTCTTTGGCAGTGGATGAGATCTCTATGAATTTCATCGCGCCGATATCGGTTAAATCATGTAATTTGCCCTTATACTCTGATATCCTTGGCTCGTTTGAGATCAGTACCGCATTTCTGCATTCACCGAAGATTCTGAGCGTGACCTCGATCACCGCATCCTCGTATCTGCTCTCAGGAGTGTACTCGATCAAAACAGACCTGCCAAAGAGGCGGCTCACCTCGTCAGCCTCGGGAACAGACCAGACCATCCCTTCCATGAGGTACTCGCCGATATGCTCCTTTGGAATGGTTCTAAACGCCCGGTAGATCAGAAATCCGGCGCCTGCGAAGGTGCATGTGTAAACAACGCTCCAAAATGCAAGAAACATGATCATTGCATCTGTCGCATCTTTGATCCCGGAATACTGGCTCGCAATCATGAGGAAGATTGATGTCGTGATCTGGAACACGGCTGTGAGCGCGAGCAGCAGCCACGCAACCGATCCCTTCTGCACGTTCTGATGCACCATGACCCAGAGGAACATGGCGGCAAATCCTGCGATGAGCGAGATTCCAATAAAGACGCTGAATAGCAAATACGTTGTGTCCATCAAACCACTCCATAGATAATAATGCTGCGATACTAAATAAATCTTTGTGTCGAGCGCGGGCACCCTGACCGGGAGTCGTCTGCGGTTGCACACACCCAAATACTTTTACGTGCATTAGACACACAGGTAATAACTGAAATGGTGTAGGTGACACGGATGAAACTCGATGACATCGATAAAGAGATTCTCACGATGCTGGAGCAGGATGACATGACTCCGGACGCAACGATTTCCGAAAAACTCGGAATCACGCAGGAAGAGGTTAGAGAGCGGCTCGATCGGCTCGCTGACACCAGAACCAAGATACTGGTCGTCGATGATGAACCCGATACCTTGATCCCGCTGACCCGTGCGCTTGAGGCAGACAACTACGTAACAATCGAAGCAGTCGATGGTGCCGAAGCGATCGAAAAGGTGCAAAATGAGACGCCCGATCTGGTTCTTCTCGATCTGATGCTGCCGAAGCTGAATGGTTATGAGGTCTGCATGAAGCTGAAGGAGGATCCACTGACGCGGCACATTCCGATCATCATGCTCAGCGCAAAGGGCGAGATCAAGGACAAGGTGCTTGGTATCGAGATCGGTGCCGATGATTATGTGACAAAGCCGTTCGATCTCCTGGAACTGAAGACGCGGATACGTGCACTGCTGCGCAGGGCGAGTGCGTGAGCGTGTGGAGATTTGTTATTATCTTCTGGAATGGTGGGTTTGGAAAACCACATAGAAAACAGAGGACACGGTAACTCTCTGTGCCCTCCGCGTCCTCTGTGGTTAATCTTCTTTGCCATAATTCAAGTCACCCGGAAGAAATTTACTGATTCTGATGGATTCTGTGGTTTCCAATCTTTGCGCCCTTGCGTCATCGCGTCTTTGCGTTCCTCTGATATAACGCAAAGACGCAGAGACGCAAAGTTGAGAGAGATGCGCCCGCGTTTTTTGCATACGCGAGGGAGCTACCGTTAGCGACCACAGAAAACGTCAGAACCAGGAAATTTAAAACCCCCGCATGTGCACGCGCTAAGGCATAAAGCGCATACCTAAGTGAGTTATGTGAAGGCGCCTTGCCCCGATTCCGACGATTACACTCATGTCTCGATTGGTCATCAGCGCCTTCACATAACTCACTTAGG
>JAYEFS010000330.1:0-2349 GCA_034658695.1 Methanobacteriota archaeon
ACGCGCCGTATTCAGCGCGCCACTTATCTATTGTCCATTGAGGACGGGGTGACAAAAAGGAACAAAAATGGCAAGGTTTTGGGATGTGGAACTCACCCGAATATGGAGAGTTTTCATCACCCCAGTCCTTGAGCCAACATTTACATCGATTCCCGGCAAACAGTAATATCAGATGACTGATGTGTCAATCGACGATCCGGTGGAGATTCTGGTGCGCCTTGCAAAGGATCACGAGATTGACCCCTGGAATATTGATATAATCGAGGTTGCTGACAAATTTCTGGAACAGCTCGAGACACGTCGCTCTGATATCCGTTATTTCGGACGAACGCTCCACTACGCCGCAATTCTCCTCAGGATGAAGGCTGATTCTGTGAGCGAAGAGGGGAACGAGGATGCGGGGGCGGGAGCGGAGGAGTTCGACTACTTCGATTCCGAAGAGTATCCGGTGCCGAAACCACGCATATTCAGGCGATCAAAACGACCGGTGACACTTGATGAACTGATCTCCGAGCTGAAAAAGGCTGAAAAGGTTGAATTGCGGAGACAAAATCGAAGGAAAGAGACTAAAGAGAAACCTCTGATCGCTGTTGAGGATGTTCTCAAAGTTGCGCATGAAGAGAACATCGAGGAGTCGATCTCGGAGTTGCAGGTGCTTTTACACGAAAAATTCGAACAGAATGATGTTTTGACATTGAGCGAGTTGCTGGACCGTGACACCGACGGCATACTCACGTACTTATCGTTGCTCTTCATGGCGACGAGGAAACAGATATGGCTGGAGCAGCCAGAGTTGTTTAGTGAACTGTATATCAGGAGATACGAACCGGATGCATGATGTAATCGTGGTTGGTGGCGGGATCAGCGGGCTCTTGTCCGCGCTCGCGCTTGGGAAGAAGGGGAAGAACGTGCTTGTTCTCGAAAAACACGGGCATCTCGGAGGAAACTGCAACAGTTACCTGGTTGATGGTTTCTGGGTTGATACGGGACCTCATGCGATAACGCACCTGCAGAAAGGTCCGCTTCGTGTGCTGATGGACAAGTATTTCGATTACATCCCGACGTTCATGGATTATGGCGCCTACTACGTCAGAACGCCCCGCGGGATCAGACCCATCCCGTCGAACCTGCGTGAATTCGTGACCTTTGATGTACTCCCGAGAATGGACCGGCTGATGCTCTCACAGGCGCTGACCAAGACGCTGACACTGACAACCTTCGGAATCGACATGTCAAAGGAGTCTGTGTACTCATGCCTGCCGCACAATCTATCGAAAGCCACATACGATTTCGTTGACACGATCTCGTACTTCCTGTCCGGAAAGTCGATGCGAGAGACGTCAATTCACCGTGTTCTCTATGGTAGCAGCTTTGTTAGGGACAGCGTGATGTACGAAGCCGAATCAAGGGATCAAACGATAACAGACCAACTGACCGGGCAGCTAACAAACATAACCTCCCTAGGAAGGCTTGTCACCAACAAAACAGCCTACGCACAGGCGTATCCGAGAGGTGGGCTGAGGGCGTTGCTCGGTTCTGTTCTGCATTCGCTACCTGATAACGTCGAGATCAAGACCGGCGCACGCGTCAAAGGGATTCTGATGGATGGCGGAAGAGCGTGCGGCGTGTCCACGGATGAAGAGTCTTATGATGCGGAGACAGTTGTTTATTCGGGCTTTGCGAAGGATCTCCCCGCGCTGGTCGATTGTCTTCCGGACAGTTATCTACGTGATCTCGGAAGAATCGATCAGGCAAAGAGCCTCTGCATCTGGCTCGGACTCTCGCAGCAACTGAAAGAATTTGATTATATCGGCTCTGAGGTATGGTTCAGGGATAAGGCGTACTGGGCGATGCCGATCAGCAATTACTCGCCCACGATCGCTCCAAAGGGCAAGCAGCTCGTTGGTTTCATGTTTGTTGTGAAGAAAACGGTCAAGAGCGAGAAGAAGAGGGCGATGGACACGATACACCAGGTATTCCCCACAATTGAGGGACAGACCGAGATGGTTCATTACCAGGTCACGATTCCTGAGAAGGCTGCTGTGAGCATCGATGGCTACATCCCTGATGTGCGAACCCCGGTTCCGAATCTCTATCTCGTCGGGACGGATGCTGCGCCCCAGAGCATGGGCATCACGAGAGCGGCGTATTCGGTGATCGATCTGCTCAAACGCATGAGAGAAGACAAACATCTGACATAGGCGTGCCGAGCAAAGTCATACTGCCCGGACGGTGAAAATCCAGCTTGAGGAACGGATAAGGTACTTGCTCAGGCACTGTCGATTTTTTCTCTGAAACTCAGATTCTACCGCAGAGTGCGCAGAAGAACGTGGGGGGTTGTTATTGCTA
>JAYEFS010000331.1:0-2340 GCA_034658695.1 Methanobacteriota archaeon
CACCCTTTTTTATGCGGGATAAAGATCGTTTGCTTGCCAAACGTCAACTTTTTATCCTTTATTAACTTCTTATAGAACTTCTCATTCAGTTTTATTGTTCTCTGTTTACTATCCTTAGTAACTGTTATCTCATATTCACTGCCTGCTTTCCGTATGCGCGATACAGCCCATGATAACCCGTCATCCGGCTCTTCCCCATTCCCTTTCTGTTTTCTTGCGATCCTGCCACGTAGCAGGAACGCTGCAGCAAGGACAACGATTCCAATCGCCGCATATACCAGTAGATCAAACAGGTTCCTGCCTCCCGGTTCATCCTCCGGACCGGAAGCATTAGCTGGCAGGACACCGGTCTCATTCCCAAAAGCGGGCGTGGGTGCTTTCGGAGGCAGGGACTCTGACTGATTTGACCGGTTATCATATGTTACATTCTCAGATGTTACATTCTCAGATGTTACATTCTCAGATGTTATATTGTAGTCCGGCACTGCCACAGGAAGACCCAGGATCGAGGAGAAGACCACACCACCGTAATCATCTCGAGTTATGAACCATGCCTCTGCGCGCGAAAGATTCAGTTCACGATCAGATTGTACGTGATATGAAAACCCGATGGACTGTTCCGGCTCCAGGAGAATGTCATTTGCCATCAGGAGATACGAATCATTGGCTATGCGGAGATCGAAATCCCCTCCGGCGGGGATGCCGGTACCTTCATCCATGCCACCCTCGGTGTAGCGCGCGTATAGGGGTATGGTGTCTGTGAGGTCTACGAGCGCGGCGCGATCACCATCGTTTCGCAGGTCAAGTGCCACCCGATGCGTCCCATTGCCAGATTCCGTGATCGTCTTTGTGAGTTTGATGTGAGGTCCGTGAACCGTGATGGTGGCACCATCCGAACGCCATGAATGTCTCGTCCCGTAGAAATCCGCTCTGACAACCGTTGTATTCACTACATGCTTACCAGGCTTTGTCGGCACAAGTTTGTACCGTATACGATAGGGATGCTCCCTGGATACGCACGTAAGCGACCCTTCCTCGTGAACCTCTGCAACCTTAAAGCCGTCAGGTATCGGAGGGTCGGTGATATTGAGATCGTAGAGGGGGTAGAATCCGATATTATAGATGCCGACTTCCACGATGCTCCACTCGCTAACGTTATATATCAGGGCTTCCGGCATGGATATAGCGATCTCCTTCAGACTCATATCCGAGCTTATGAGGTTGCACCGGCTCATACTGATCTCGTCGTAGCAGACCAATTGTGTAACCAGCAACTGAGGGTCGGTGCAGGAGAGCGTCAGGGATTCGTTTGTGCAGTACCGCCTCTCCTGTATGTCAATTCCCTCAGCGGATACTGATATGGTGTAATTGATCCGGTACGGCGAGGTTACTCCATTCCATGCCGGTGCAGCAACAGTGAAATTGATCGATCCGGTATCATCCTTCTCCATACACCCGAGACTTTCGTATATCATCTGATCACGGAACTCAAAACCCCGATCTACAAGTTTCAGTTCTCCGATATCAATCCATACTGCAACATCCTCGATCCATGCCCCTCCCGCATTCTTAACTTCTATCGAGATCGTCTTCTCCTTTCCCGGAGCATACTGATCGGATGACACGTTGGTCCCATAGTGAGTCTCGGATGTCGCACCGATCTCGACATCAAGCCGGGGTTTCTCTCCGCGATACAGATCCAGATGCGCTGACGGAGTTTCATGCGTATCTATAGTTATATCCGTCAATTCCACCCTTGCCTCAGCGTCCCAGTTAAACCAATCATCCCCTGGCCGCGTATCAAGATACAGAACCTTTTCCCTAACGACCTCATCCTTCTCAATCGATATGAGCGCTGCACTCAGATCCTGATTAAAATCAGAAGCTCGTATGATATACACCGCATCATCCGCTTCGAATCCGTACGACGTGCTCCAGGCAAGGCTCGTGCTACCGCTGCTCACCCACACAACGTCGGTGTCAAGATCATCATCGGGACATTCATTCGTGACGGCGATTGCCGGTTGCAGCAGCATTGAAAGCAGGATTACGAAAATTACTTTCCTACCCGGGTCATGAAACTTGATATCCACCCCTCCGCGATATGTACTACTTTTTCGGCTTGAACACAATCGTATGCTTTCCAAACGCCATCTTTCTCTTCTTTATTAATCTCTTATATAACTTCTCATTCAGTTTTATCGTCTTCTTTTTACCATCCTTATCGATTGTTATCACATAGTCCTCACCTTTCTTCTTCATGGCTGATACCGTCCATGATGACCCATCATCCGCACCTCCTGCCTGCCCTTTCCGTTTTTTTACGACCCTGGTATATAG
>JAYEFS010000332.1:0-10168 GCA_034658695.1 Methanobacteriota archaeon
GATGCAACTGGTGAGCGAGATGGAAACCGGGCTGCCAGTTGCATCGCGCCGAGTTCGCCGACGATCAGTGCGTCCACACCCGCATCAACGCCAGCCATGACATGCGTTATGAAGATCTCTTCGAGTTCATCGCTCAGAAACGGGGTGTTTACGGCGTAATCCACTATAACGTCACGTTCGTGCGCAAACTCGATGATTTCAACGAGTTCCTGGTGTGTGTTCACATTGCAGCCACGCCCGCGTCCCGAGAGGTTCAGATTCACGAAATTTGTGTTCTCAAGTCCGAGATAAATCTCATCTGCGCCGGAATCAATTACGCCGCGAGCAGTCTCAAAAGAGTCTGCCGGCGCCATAAGGTTCATCTCCTCGCCCATGTTTCATGGTCGGAGCGAGCACTCAAAAAGATATGGATTCGCGATGTTTGTGGACATTCTTAATATGATTAAAGCGAGATACCTGAACAGGACGGGTTTGATTAGAAATGAACCTCCAGAACACCCCTCGCGGAATCCTCTTAACGAATAAAACCCTCTCCGAGCTGGATGTATTCGTACGCGATTTCCTGAACGTACTGAAATCCCACACAGACTATGTCATCGTGAGCGGCTACGTCACGATCCTGTTTGGCAGGGCAAGAGGCACCGAGGACATAGACATAATCATAGACACGATAGACCGAAGAACATCCGAGAGATTTTTCAATGATCTGATCGAAAGAAATTACTGGTTTTTGAATTCGGATGACCACAACGATCTGTTCGGTATGCTAAACGAAAATCTTGCGATAAGAATTGCGAAATCCGGAGAAATAATACCAAATATCGAGTTGAAGTTTGCAAAAGATTATTTTGACAATTTTTCACTCAGAAATTCATTGAAAGTGGAGATCGACGGCTATGAACTGAACATTTCTCCAATGGAATTGCAAATAGCGTATAAAATATATCTAAGTGGAGATAAGGACATAGAAGATGCCATTTATCTTTATGATATCTTTAAAGATAGAATAAACAGTGAAACTCTGAAAAATTTCCTTGAAGAGTTTGGCGTGGATGCGGATAGTTATGGAATTGAAATTTAATAGAGAACAGAACCGCAGGGAGCGTCTGGCGTTCATAAAACGTTACAGCGAGTGGGTAAAATCGGTGCCCAACGAAGTGTGGAGCCAGCAGCAGACAGCGCTCATCAACAGTTTTCTGAATAGTTCAAAGGACTTCCAACTGAGTCGGAGCGAGTATCTGCTGATGAAGGATCGCTCAAAAGCGGCGTCTTTGCGGCACCGTGGGCACCATACCCCCTGCTCTTCCGAAGCACACGGTTAGAAACGCGCCTCCATAATTCGATATTCCAGCCCCCTCAGATATTCATAATCTTCTGCTAATTCTCCTCGTATCCCGTCCAGTATACGGAGGTTCGCAACAGCCGGAGGATATTCCGGGTTTATCTCAAGTGCTTTGTTGAAACACTTCTCTGCTTCATCAATTTCTCCCTTGAAAAGATGGACGAGCCCTATACACTCATAAGCTTCCTCTGATCGGCTGTCGACGCTCACGACGTACTCGAACTCCTGAATCGCCCTGCTCCAGTCCCGCTCCTTCATACACGCGACACCGGCGTAGAGCCGCTCTTCGAGCGCAAGGTATGTGTCGACGTCAAGATGTGGTTTTTCAGCCAGTATAAGCTCTATAATCTCTGTAATCTGTCCGCCCAATTCATCCACCTGATCTTTTACCTCGGAAGGGTAACCAACCTCGTCCACCTTATCCATGCATTTCTTCGCGTTCAGTAACTCCACGCTCTCAAGATTCAAGCTTGCCAGGCTGATCCAGTGCTGCCAGCCATCCGGTTCCGCTTCTGCCGCCTTCTCAAAATATATCCGCGCATCATCTTTACGATCCATTGTTGCATAAGACACTCCCATGAGCGAGTAAACGTCAGCAATATCGGGAAACTCCTCCGGAATCTTCCGGAGAGCCATGATCGTCTTTTCGGGCGCGTCGCGTTCAAGGAATTTCTCTGCGTTTTCACAAATGTGATAACAGACATTAATTTCCCTTTTTGTCAGAGTTTTGCGTGCTGTTTTTTCGTTATTGTCCATGAATACACCTCGTATGCTTTGGTGCCCAACGTCCTGGCATTCCGGTTCCGTGCTTTGCACTCATAACACAGCTTCCGGTCACATCCCCGCGCCAACGGCGCCAATAATCTCCATTGCAACCTCGGCAGCCCGCTCTCCGGATAGCATCATACCGCCAAAGATCGGACCCATCCGGTGACCCCCTGAAACAGCGTTTGCTGCCATGCCTGATGCGATCAGTCCGGGATACACCTCTTTTGTGAAATCGCGAATCACACCCTCGCCGCGGTCCGCCCACATCGGCTGCTCACCTTGAATCCGCAATGTCTCAGGAACTTTCTCTGCAACGATCTTGCATATCTCGGCATCATGCCCTGTGCCATCGATTACCGCCTTCGACCGGATGGTCAGCGGATCAACGTGCAGATGTGCCGCCGCAACCGGTGCCCAGTTGAGAACAAGCCCGGAGACGCGATTATCCTCCCGGATCATCACGTCCTCCACACTCACCAGATTAAAGAACCTTGCACCGGCATCGATCGCTGATGCCGCAATCCGGCAGACAGATTCAATCGAGTCCGCAACATAGAGAGCATCTTCGAATTCGGTGTATCTGATCTTAAATTCATCGAGAAAACGGCGTGCTTCCTCCTGCACAACGATTCTCGGAAACATCATGCCGCCGCCCCACATGCCGCCGCCAACCGCAATCTTTCGCTCGAATACCACCACATCGGCACCGGATTTTGCAAGGGTGTACGCAGCAACGAGATTTGCGGGTCCTGCGCCAACGAGCGCGCAATCGACATCGGTGCATTCGAGAAACGATTTTGTGAATTCGGTGACGATTGCTCTGGTGATGCTGACTTCATCGAGTGCCATGCCCACCACTTGGCGAGCATGATATTTTAACCCGACTTCATTTCAACACAATCGAGCAAATTCAAGAATTCCAGATACTGTTCATGACCAAGCCTGAACCCTTTATTGATCATCAAATCCATTTTAGCCTTTGCTTCCATCTTTCCTAATTTCCCCATCCGCACCATCAAAAATATCAGAAACATTGTGCCATGGACTTTTATTTTGAAAATTCTTCCCACTTCTCTGGCTATGCTTTCATCCAGAACCGCAACTCCCCCTTCATCCTTTGCCATGGCAAGAACCTCCAGTTCACCTTCATGTAGTTCATCCTTCAGGCTTTTCAAGAGTTCCTTGAAATCACTCTCAACCGCTGCGACCTTGATAACCCCTTTCTTTACCAACTCCTCGGAAATTATTGCATCGGCGTCCCCTCTGACCTTTCCTTCTGTTACAACTTCCTTATATACCTCGCTGGGAATTAATTTTTCTCCCTCCAGCTGCTCAAAAATCCAGTCCAACCCCACCATATTCAGGTATATCAGAGGAGATGCGTCAAAGACCCATATCATCTCGCAATCGCCGCCTCAAAGTCCTCTCGTATCTCTTCGATTCCGATGTGCAGGGAGATATCCTTCTCCTTCAATAGATCCATCATCTCCCTCACAGATATATCCGCTATCTCTGCTGCCTTTGCCAGAGATACTTTATTATCCCTGTACAACTCCAGCGCACGATTTTTCAGTTCTTCATTTATCCCGGTCTCCAGAATTCTCCGTATCACCGCGGATTTGCCAATATTTTCGATACTGACCAACCAATCAAGCTTTCTTTCTATCTGTTCTGTGGGTCTGATGGAGATTGTTTTTTGCATGTTTACTTACTTGATTTTTGTATACTTGAATGTCACTATCACTGGTACTACCTAACAGAATCTTCAGACAACTTCCAGGAGGAAAACAGGGTGCAAAACCACCGAAATTGACCTCACCCATCAGTCTCCAGTTTCCCGATCATCTCGGCGAGTCGCTGCAGAACCTCTGTTCTCATCCCCTCCACGAACTTGATGCTGCCGACGACGAGATGCCCGCCGCCGTTAACACCCGCTCCGACGAGTTCGTCGTGCAGTTCTCTGACCATCTGCGGGATGTTCATGCCAGCCCCACGCGATCTGATCACGGCGAAGTCGGGACCGTACCCGAGTGTCACCACAGGGTCGTCTGTTTTCTGGCATATCCTGTCATGAATCTCGCCAGAGGTTTTGCCTGGTGGCGGGAATGTGAACTTGTGCGCAAAGTGCTCAAGGTCAATCACGTTCAGTGACACCCCATTCGGCAGTCTCTGCGTGCGCACGTTCGGCATGCACACTTTCAACTGATCCGCAATCATGTTATTTGCCTGGTCGCAGAGCAGTTTCACGAGTTTTCGATGACGGTCGAGTTTTCCGAAGTTGAGTATGTCGTTTAAGAGACCGCGTCCGTCCTGGAATTTGAGCCAGAATGCCGCATAATCGAGTGCGAGCGCGATATCAGAGAGTTCGGCTGCGGTGTAGCGGTCTGATACGAGGTCGATGTATCGGGACGCCTCCACTGCCTCTGATCGGTCGCCGATTGCGGAGACTGCGGGAAGATGTTTTATCTCGTCTGTTACGTCCGGATTGATCATACGCGCGACCTCGAAGCAGACCATCCCTGCCGTGACCCCGAAGTCGCCGCCCACGTGGTACGGATTCACATGCTCGCAGAGATACTGGTCCACAGCCTCGTCCGGGTGGTGGTGGTCAACCACGAGAACATCGATCCCATAGACCTGGGTGTATCTGAATGCTGGCACATCCTCTTCGGTCGATCCGTTGTCAACAAGAATTATCAGGGGCAGGTCCTGCCCGTGCCGCGCCTGATCTCCGAGCGCGAAGGTAACGTCCCTGATGATGTCCGTCATCTCGTAAAACGGCGCCTTTGAGGGCGACCGTCTGTAGAAGTAGTACTCTGCGTCGGTTCCGCTGACCTCTCGTATCAGTGGCAGAATCGCCCTCTCGATTGCGATTCCCGCGGTCATCCCGTCGGCATCCGCATGGTGCCTGAGAACAATTGGCTGGGATGAGAATATCGCCTTTCTGATCCGCTTTGCAACAGCGCGCATACCATCCTTGAGTAATGTCGTAACCTCGCTCTCAATTAAGAAATCAACATCCTGCGGCTCGGCGAGGGTATCAAGCGCACGCTCGATGCGGTCGCAAATCCCGGCTGCATCACCCCCAAAGAGTCCCTTCATCTCGGCAACCTCGATCTGGATATCCTGATTTCTCATCGATGCCTCGCCGACCACTCTCACGATGGTGCCGGAATCAACCTCTGGATAGGCTCGCTCTCCGGCACGCTCGAATGCAGCGCACACAACTGTGCCGGATTCATCGAGCACAGTGAATATCGTTGGTCCTGCGGTCTGTTTTACGTGGATAACCTTCCCTGCAATGGATACCGTCTTACCAACATGTTTTAAAAGATCAGAACTTCGATATTCCGGAAAATGTTTCTCTATTTCAACAATCTGGTACTCTTTCAGTTTTTTCGGAATCAATTCTATGTTTCCGTTCGGTTTTACATTCTTTACCTGCACGTGCACAGTATCCCCAACAGCAACATCGGAACCGAGATTGTTCAAACGAATCAATCCGCGCATCTTCTTGTTCAGGTCGATGAATGCCCCGAAGTCAGTAACCCCGTTGACCGTCCCTTCGTAGAGCTCGCCCACAACAAGGTCCTGCAGATCGCAGAGATCGCTCAGAAGACTCACGGACTGCGTATCCACGTGACCTGTAATTTCGCCACTACCGCCGCATTCCGGGCATTTTTCTGTTATTTTGACGACTCCTGTGCCCCCGCATATCGGGCAGGAACCATCAAGAGCGCGGCTCAACTGTTCCTCAGACAATTCACCCAGATTGATCGATTTTGCCTTACCGGTTCCCTTGCATGCGGCGCATTTCTTCTCTTCGACTACGATAGCCCCTTTGCCGCTACATCTCTCGCATAATGCCATGTTAATCAATCTGAGCGCATCGAAGTTATGTATTATGTGGTGTGTGGTACCTGTTATGTGCGCTCACGTTATCCGCTTCTTGTCCGCATGACTGCGATACGAAGTTGAGATACCGCGTACCACTTCAAGCAGGAACTCGTGCAGATCCTCATCGCCCTCCTCCAGCGATTTGATCAGCTCAGCTGAGGTTCTGTGCAGCTGCACATTCTCCTTTCTCAGCGCGAGAAGGCTGTTCTTCATCGGCTGCAGCGCTTCTTCGAGCACCTTCTCACGGCTGGTCTCCAGATTATCAAGAGCTTTATCAAGCGACGTTGTGTACGCACTCAGTTCTCCGACCTTCGCAGCAAGGACTTTATTCTCCTCGTCGAGCATACCGACGACTTCGTACGCCTTGCCACTTGCCTGACGTAGTCCGCGAATCTCATCCTCCAGTTTGCCGGTTGCAGTCCTGCTCTCGTTTGCAGAGACGCCGCACTCTCTTGAGGATTCGTTGCAGAGGTTCGCAGCATCCGAGCACTGGTTCATGACTGTTACGAGTGTGCCTATATGCTCTTCGAGCTGCGCCATCTGTGTCTTTCGATCCAAAGACTCCTCTCTGAGTTCGACATCCGTGTAAAAGATCCTGCTTATGACCGTGGGCGCAACTGCGTACGTGACCGCATACCCGACGACCATTGCCCATATCAGAACGATTACGCCCCAGCCCATCTCATCGAGAAATTCGCCGAAGGCGTGCGCACTCACCTGGTTCAACTTGAGAACGACCAACAGAACAATAGCTCCAAATACGATAAATGAGACCGTAAGAAACACAAAAGTAAGTAGTATCAGTTTTTTTATCGTTTTCAGGGTATCAGTGGGCATCATCGTTAGAATTATCCCATCATCGCTTCATTTTTGTCCACGACGATGAAGTCCTTGACTGCACGAACCGCGCCGAACGGGATTAACATGTAATTCCCTTCTAACTGGTACAGGGACTTGTCCACAGACAGGTCAGGCTTCACCACGAGATTGATCAGTTCGCCGCTGTGGATGTTCATCACGATGTTGTATAACACGCCGAGCGCAGACCCATCACTGCTCATAACATTCTTCTTTGACAAATTCTTCGCAAATATTCTTACCATTGCCATCCCTCTCGTATTAGTACTATTAAGTACTTACCTTTACTACTCATACTTCTTTATATTTAAATTGTTTTGTCACATTTAACCACCCGCACCATGTCCGAATTAAACACAAAAAAACCGGACCACTATCGAGAGGACTGCAACAGGATTGCGTCCGTGTACGATCCTCTTGTCAGATCCCTCTCTTCATTTTTCGGGGGAGAACATAGCCTGAGAATACTTACAATCGAAAAAATGGAACTGAAACCACACCATAAGATTCTGGACGTCTGCTGCGGGACTGGTACACTCTGCGCGATGATCGCAGAGACGATAGGGGGTGAAGGAGAGGTAGTCGGAATCGATCTTGCTGAAAACATGCTGAAGTTGGCTGAAAAGAAGAGGCGCGGCAACACAAGCTTCTCTCTTGCAAATGCCGAGGAGGTCCCATATCCCGATGAATACTTCGATTGCGCATGCATAACATTCGGCTTGCACGAGATGCCGCATCCGGTGCGCATGAACGTGCTTCGCGAGATGCGCAGGGTGCTTAAAGCGGGGGGCAGAATCGTTGTTCTCGATTATCTGCGCCCCACGGGTGCGCTGGTCCGGTCACTGTTTAATGTCTGGATGCTTGTGGAAGGGGTGACTGCAAGAGACTTCATCAAGCGAGATCTATCCTCGATTGTGCGGGATTCCGGCTTCGATTCGGTTGAACCGGAGATTCACTGGATGGAGACGCTTCAGATCGTGCGCGGCAGGAAATGCAAGAAATGATTTTGAATTACCGTCACTGAATCAGCAGATCAATACACATCAGACGGCTCAAAGACCTTCTCGCCAACAATCTCGCCGTCGAGTCTCCGGTAGAAACAGGAGCGGTATCCCATATGGCAGGCTCCACCGATCTGCTCAACCTTGAGCAGCAGTTCATCGCAGTCACAATCGATAAAGACCTCGCGCACCTTCTGGATATGCCCCGAGCTTTCCCCCTTTTTCCAGAGCTTTTTTCGACTTCTGCTCCAGTAATGCGCTATATTCGTCTCCAGCGTAAGTTTAAACGCTTCCTCGTTCATGTACGCGCACATCAAAACCTCGTTTGTGTGCGCGTCCTGCACAACCACGTGCAGCAAACCGTCTTTGTACTCCGGTTGGATTATGCCATCAGTCATACGCATAAATAGCAACAGCCGTAATTAAAATCTTGCACATGATCATTGCAATCGATGACACCGACTCGCAGAGCGAAGGCGGCTGCACAACCTATATTGCAGCGGTACTGGTGGATAAACTCCAAAAATACGGGGATCTGGTCGATTATCCGCTGTTGATCCGGTTGAATCCGAACATCCGCTACAAAACAAGAGGAAACGGCGCAATCGCAATCACGATCGCAACAGACGATCCGGAAGCGGTGAAAGAAATTGTTCTGGATGAAGTGAGGCGACTGTCGAAGTTCTCAGACGAGAACACAAACCCTGGTGTGGTCTTTCTCAACAACAGCGCATCCGAAGATCTGAGAAACGATCTCAAAGAATTTTCCAGGCGTGCGATACAGGACGTCCTTGAGATTGCGGATGCAGAGCGCCTGATACACCGGCACAACATCGATTTTTGTAGATTCAAGAACGGACGTGGGTTGATCGGCGCGCTTGCTGCAGCAGGAATCGCACTGAACGGAATCGGGGACTACACATTCGAGTTGATCGCATACCGGAGATCACCCGACGTGTCATATACGCACGGTTGCGGAGCGCCGGGAGCGAGAGAGCGAGAGGTCGATTGTCGCAGCATCTGGTATTCTGACCTGCGGACATATCCGCGGACATGGGACACCGTTGACATCGCAAACAGAACGATCGTCTGCGTTCCACACGGGCGCGATCCGGTCCTGTTCGGAATTCGCGGAACAATCGACGGGGTCACCGAGGCGGTTGGATACATCAGATCAGAGCCGATCGAGCGGTCCGTTCTCTTCAGGACGAATCAGGGAACCGACATGCACCTGATGCAATCGACGATCGGTCAGACCGAGACCGGACGCTCTTATATTCTAAAGGGCACGGTTATTGATCCGCCCCGGACGATCTGTGGCGGGCACACAATCTTCAGGATCGCGGACCAAAACGGATATGAGATCGATTGCGCTGCCTTTGAGCCCACAAAGAACTTTCGAGAGATCATACGGAAGCTTACGGTCGGAGACCAGCTCGTTGTCTGCGGAAGCGTAAGCAACGGGACGGTTCATCTCGAAAAGATCAAGATTGTGCACCTGGCTGAGGTCTACAAGACCGCAAACCCGATCTGCACATGCGGAAGGCGCATGAAATCAGCAGGCTCCGGACAGGGCTACCGGTGCAAACGGTGCAAGAAAACCTCGGATACACCGGACCGCCTGCCAATTGAGCGTGATATCGATTGCGGCTGGTACGAGGTCCCGCCGTGCGCAAGAAGGCACATCGCAAAGCCGCTCGTGCGCTGTCACGGGGACGTACATCCTGGCAGGTGACCGATGGTACCGGTTGCCAGACCGCAATGTTCATATTAAATCTTGGCTATATGTTACAGTTATATGACGCTCCTTCTTCAGAGCAAGCGGGACATAACGAAATTCCAGATTCTGGTGGAGATTGCAGCACACCAGCCGAACGTACGCCAGAGCGAGATTGCGCACACGCTCGGTATCACCCCACAGGCGGTTTCCGAGTATCTCAAGGAACTGACGAATCAGGGCTTTGCATACAGCGACGGACGTGTCAGATACAAGGTTACTGCAAAGGGAGTCGAATGGATAACCGAAAACACATTTTCTCTCCGGCGGTACACGCGATTCATACTCGAAGAGGTCATAAGTCAGGTTGCGGTCTGGACCGCGATCGCCGATGAATCCCTGCAAGCAGATACACCTGTCTATCTATACATGCGCGACGGGCTCCTGTACGCATCCAGCGAGCATGAGGCATCAGCGACAGGCAAGATAATCTCGGATGTGCAGAAGGGAAAAGACGTCGGCGTCACCGATATGAAAGGCATCGTCGACCTCCCGGATGTCAAGATCGTGATCGGAAAAGTCCCG
>JAYEFS010000333.1:0-2331 GCA_034658695.1 Methanobacteriota archaeon
AGCCAATCTTGACGCCATGGGAAATTATGCATCGTCCGCACGCGTTTTCAATTTCCATTCTAATTTTCTTTGTTACCACGAAAACAGTATCGGTAGACGTCCGAGGAAACTACTTCGGATTTTAGAGCATAATAGACCCCCACCGCACCTACTCGCCAGAATCGAACTCTTCCAGCCGGAGTTGCCTCAACGCACACCGCTCACCCGGTATCTCGACAGGATACACGCCAGTTAAGCAGCCGAGACAGAGATTGCTTGCAGGGATGCCTGTTGCTTCAACCAGACCCTCGACGCTCAGATATCCGAGAGTTTCTGCATGAATCGCAGTTTCTACATCGGGTATGCTCTTGTGCGATGCGATCAACTCCGCTCTCGTCGGCATATCGATTCCAAGATAGCACGGCGATATGATCGGGGGGCTTCCGATCCGCAGATGCACCTCGGACGCGCCGGCTTTCTTCACCCGGTCAACGATTCTTCGTGACGTGTTTCCACGTACGATGCTGTCATCGATCAGAATCACCCGTCTGCCATTGATGTTCGGTTTTATCGTGTTCAGTTTCAACTGGACCGCTTTCTTTCGCACGGCATCAGAGGGCATGATGAACGTGCGTCCGACATATCGGTTCTTCATCAGCGCTTCGATGTACTCAATACCTGACTTCTTGGAGTATCCGATCGCGGAGGTGATGCCGGAATCAGGTACCGGCGACACCATGTCCGCATCCACTGAGTGCTCGGCTGCCAGACGCTCTCCGATCTTCAGCCTGACATCATAGACGAGTCTGCCATCGATTATGGAATCGGGGCGCGCGAAATAGACGTACTCGAAGACGCAGTGCGCCGCGTTTTTCGGCGTGTATAGTTGATGGCTCTCCATCTGGTCGCCGGTTATAACCAGTACCTCGCCCGGGCGCACGTCCCGTATGAACTCGCCGTCATGCACCTCAATTGAGACGCTCTCGCTTGCCACGATGTAGCCATGCCCGTCCTCAGAGTCAACTTTTCCGAAACAGAGCGGCTTAAAACCAAGCGGATCTCTCACAGCGACCAGTATGTCGTTTACCATTATCACCAGGGAGTATGATCCGTTGAGACGCCTCATCAGCCTGCGTATAGCTTCGTGGATATCGTTTCGCATCAATTCCTTCACAAGTAGATGCGCAATGACCTCAGTATCCGAGTCAGAGAGAAAAACGTGCCCTAATTGCTCCAGTTCGCGGCGGAGTTCCCCTGAATTCACGAGATTTCCGTTGTGCGCAATCGCAATCGTTCCGCCTCCGAAGTTTACGGTCAGCGGCTGTGTATTCTCGATTCCGGATCCGCCAGAGGTCGAGTACCTGACATGCCCGATCCCGACGCTGCCGTGAACTGATAGGAGATCAGCCCTCTTGAAGACCCATGGCACGATGCCCGCGCCTTTGATGGATCTTATAACGCCGTTGTACGCAATCGCAATACCTGCAGATTCCTGCCCGCGGTGTTGGATCGCATACAGTGAATAATAGATCGGAAGCGCTGCGTCCGATCTGGGAAATGCAGCGCCGACAACTCCACATGCATCCTTCAAATAGAATCACCTGTTAAGATATTCGTGTATGATAAAAACGAGACTTTTTATTATTCTCCGGAAGGGGTTCGGAAAACCACAGAGAAAATAGAGGACGCAAAGAAAACAGCAACACTCTGTGCCCTCCGCGCCCTCTGCGGTTAATCTTCTTTGTCATAACCCGAGTTCACCCGGAAGAAATTAAAAAGCCACGTAAAAACGGTCATCTGATGATCGATTCCCATAGTCATGACCTATTCATAGTCGCCAATTCAAAGACGCAACTAAACAGCGCTGACAGCAACGAGATTCCGATAACCAGTCTCATCGAGCAATACGCCCCCATTGCGTCGAAGTCTGACCTTTAGATGCGTTATCCCTTCTCACTCCAGCTGTACTTTCGCATCTTTCTTGATTTTCCGAATCCACATGCGGAACAGACCCTGTGCGTCTTGTGATACGAGACACTGCCGCACCGTCTGCAGCGTATATGCGTCCTTTTCTGACGCTTACCCATCGATGGAGTTCCTTTAGACATCTTATACTACCTCATGGAGAAACATATACTACATTGTCGCCGCGCACAATAACCGTTTTGATCTGGCGTGTCACCTCACCATCTATGAGTTCCTCGGCATTTTCGAGCAGGAGGTTCATGTGGATGTCATAGCCCTGCAATGTCCCGCGAAATTCACGAGCCCCCCTCAATCGGACGAGAACAGAGTTCTCCAGCGCATCATTCAGTTTATCAAGCGGTCGATTTCCCATTTAAGCAAATCTCC
>JAYEFS010000334.1:0-2325 GCA_034658695.1 Methanobacteriota archaeon
ATCACGAGAGCGGCGTATTCGGTGATCGATCTGCTCAAACGCATGAGAGAAGACAAACATCTGACATAGGCGTGCCGAGCAAAGTCATACTGCCCGGACGGTGAAAATCCAGCTTGAGGAACGGATGAGGTACTTGCTCAGGCACTGTCGATTTTTTCTCTGAAACTCAGATTCTACCGCAGAGTGCGCAGAAGAACGTGGGGGGTTGTTATTGCTATCTTTTATACCCTCACCTCCGTGTCCTCTGTGGTTTTTCGTAACCTTATTTCGAAAATATCAAAAAGTCCTGGTTCTGATGGCTTCTGTGGTTCTCGAAAACTGCCGAAGGGTGTGGATTTTCAATCTTTGCGTCTCCGCGCCTTTGCGCCTTTGCGCCTTTGCGTTAAACCAGAGAAACGCCAAGACGCCAAGACGCCAAGACGCGAAGGCGCAAAGGATGAATAAGTCTCTTCTGACATCTTTTGAAAACCACAGAATCCATCAGAATCAGCAAAGTTGAGAGGGTGGTATGCCCGCGTTTTTCACATACGCGCGGGTTACCGATAGCGACCACAGAGAAAACAGCAACCCCACCACCTCTGCGCCCCCGCGTTCTCTGTGGTTAATCTTCATTGCCACAACTCGACCGCCCGGAAGAAATTAAAAGGCACAGATACGTTCATGACCTTATGGCAGCCAGCGGCGGCGTGGACCGCTTATGCTCGCTTGCGCGGACCAGATCAGCCAGATGCAGAACATCAGCTTCTGGCAGCCCCTGCGCCACAATCGCCTCCACACTCAGCTCGTGATCGACTAACAGCTTCAGGATCCGATCAATATCCGCGTAGCGCATACCAAGCTCTCCCTCGTCGGTCTGTCCTGCCCAGAGCCTCGCAGACGGTGGTTTTTCGATTACATGCTTAGGAATTCCGAGAAAGCCGGCAAGCTCGAATACCTCAGTCTTGCACAGGTCGCCTATAGGCTCCACATCCACACCGGCGTCGCCGTATTTCGTGGCATATCCAAGGAGAAGTTCTGTCCGGTTGCTTGTCCCGACCACAAGGCGATTCATCAGGTTTGCATAGTAATAGAGAACACACATCCGGATTCTTGCGGTCAGATTCCCGTTCACAGCCACACTGTTAAGATCATAATCTGGAATCGAACCCGAAAACGCATGCACCAGATCACTGATCTCGATTGTCTTATGCGCAATTCCGAGTCGATTCGCAACATCGATTGCATCATTCAGGTCTTCTTTCGGTGTGAGATCTTGCACTGGCAGAAGAATTCCGAGCACATTTTCACGACCTATCGCGCCGGTTGTGAGATACGCCGTAACACTCGAGTCAATTCCGCCGCTCAGCCCGATTATCGCACCCTTTGCTCCGGATTCTTCAATCCGGGTGCGGATGAATGATTTGATGGTGTTTTCGGTCGTGTGTGGGTTCATGGCTCAAGCGATTCGATCTGGCATGCTTTTTGATAAACACTCTTGTCGCTCTTCATATAACCTCTCTCCCCTTTTCTCTTCGTTGGGGATAACTGCAATCCGATGGCCACGGCGCAGCTCGGGCATATTCCGAGATGGTTAAATGGGCACAATCGAATTTTCTAGTGATAGAATAGGGTACCCCCTCCCAAAAGCTTTTTAACCCTGGAAGGGAATATACCCATTGGTTATACAATTACAATTCTAAACTGCACCCTATTAAAATTTGCGCATGTGGGCATACTCCACCCAATCTTTGAGAACTACTCGAACGACTTCGAATACACCACAAACGGCGTATTTCGGAGAATTGTTTCGCCAGACTGCCCGAAATGTGGGCATCGGATGAACCACAATGGATACAACAAGCATTGTAAAAAAGGACTTGGTAACGTCAAGATCGGGAGATATATCTGCCCCATTTGCGGGGAACCGCTCGAAGAATCTCGCAAATTCTGGGAACAACTGGAAACCGACTTTTTCAGTGTCTTGGAAAACATTTACCAGCGCTTTCGGATTCAAAACGTATCATATGATGGCATATCTATGGTGATGGAACTCATACTTCCAAGAGGAAAAGACACCATTCACAACAATTTCACTAATTCGGTCGAAAGAGCACATATTCCACCAATAAAGGACATTCAAATCGTTCATTATGACGAACATCATCCAAAAATGGGTAGAACACAGAAATTCCGCCTGACATTGCTGGACGGTGTTACTGGCAGACCGATCGCGGACGAACTATATGACACTACGAGTCCTGAGACCATTAAAACCTTTCTCGAGACACATCTCGACCCAACAAAGCAGACTTTCGTTGTAACTGACCTTTATTCAAGTTATCCAGG
>JAYEFS010000335.1:0-2320 GCA_034658695.1 Methanobacteriota archaeon
GACGTCTGTCGCCTCGGCGCGGGTCGGGATCGCATCATGGATCATCGATTCGAGCATCTGGGTTGCGGTGATCACAGGCTTGCCCACCACATTACACGCCTCAATAAGCCGCTTCTGTGTAATCGGGACCTCTTCGATCGGAATCTCGACCCCGAGATCTCCTCTCGCAACCATGATCCCGTCCGCAATCTTCAGTATCTCTGAGAAGTTGTCAAGCCCCTTCTTCGTCTCGATCTTGGCGATGACCGGGATATCTGCGCCCCGTTCTCGGATCATCTGCTTGACACCGTACACATCGGACGCTCTTCTCACGAATGAGACCGCGATGTAATCGACACCGTGTTCTATTCCGAATGCGATATCCTCTTTGTCCTTTTCTGTTACGCTCGGTATCGAAAAATATGCATCCGGAACGCTTACGCCCCTCTTATCAGTGAGAACCCCTCCGACAACGACCTTTGCCTGGACACACTCACCATCGGTTTTTACTACCGTCAATCGCATCCTGCCGTCGTCGATTAAGACCGTTTGGCCAACTGAGACCTCTTCGGCAAAGAGCGGATATCTTACGCCGATGTGCTGCCCATCCCCTATGATATCTTCGGAATGAATCGTCAGTTCATCTCCTGCGTGCAGAATGGCGCTTCCACCCTCTATAGGGGCGGTTCGGATCTTCGGACCCTGGATGTCCATCATGACTGCAACAGAGCGGTTCTCCCTCTGCGCAAGCGATCTTACCAGTTTTAGTCGCTCCTCATGCCATTCATGCGTGCCATGCGACATATTCAGGCGACAGACGTCCATCCCATGCATGATCAACTGGTGCAGCGATTCCTCGGACTCAGTGGCAGGTCCTATCGTGCAGACGATCTTTGTTCTTCGCATAATTCTATTGCCCCTGTGTTATCTGAGCGCGCTTCTATACTAAACGTTTACACCGGTTTGCACCGGCAGGCACATTCACCCCCTGGCGAATCTTTTTAATCACCCGTTCCAAACTAACCGTTGCAATGAACAAAACAACCTTTGAGATTGCGGCATCAGTTGGCTCGGCGCTCATCTTTAGCATACTGTGCATGATCTCAAGCGGCGGGATCAGTTACGTGATTTCACTTCTCATCTTCGTCGCCATAATCAGTGCGGCAGGCATGAAACTGGCTGATTTTGCAGAGGACTGATATACCCATGGCTGTCGCAACCAGTTACATAGAATTTGCAACACGCGGGGATTCTGATATCATTGACATAACAGCAAACGTCTCTGGTGCGGTTTCGGAATCAGGACTCACAGACGGCGTAGTCACGGTATTTGCACCGGGCGCAACCGGCGCAGTAACCACGATTGAGTACGAGTCGGGTCTCGTCTCCGATTTCAAGCGCATGCTTGAGCGGATTGCGCCGCAGGATATCGAGTATGCGCACAATCTGAGATGGGGTGATGGCAACGGGCACTCGCATGTGCGGGCGTCACTTATTGGTCCCGGACTCTCTGTGCCGCTCATCGGTGGCAAGATGCCGCTCGGAACGTGGCAGCAGATAATCTTCATAGACATGGACAACCGCCCGAGGGAACGAAAACTGATCGTTCAGATCGTTGGGGACTAAATCGGGGATTGCACGGGAACTCACAATAAATAAGTTGGGACCAGAAGATGCCAGTGAGCCAATATTTTTGCTCCGTGTCCTTTGTGGCTATAATTTTTCGAAAGATGACGAAAAGTTGTGGCTTTTCATTCCTTTCGTTCTCTGATAGAATGTAAGGTTACAAAGGGGAGAGACGCCTGCGTTTTTCCACAGACGCGAAGGAGTTACCGTTAGCGACCACAGAAAACATGACACGAATTTTAACAGGTTATGTTCTGGCAAGCTCTGACCACAAGATTACACAGATTTCCACAAGATTTCTGTGTCAATCTTGTGAAATCTCGTGGTTCTTTTCACCCCATCCGAACACATACCAAGTATCAACCATTAATTAACAATCGGTTCAGCCTGTTGCGCAACTATTCCACTCGCACCGTCTCAAGATTTTTCGGCACCTGTGTTTTGATGTGGTACTTGTTATATATCGAGCTTGCGAGGCTCAGACAGTTCCGTTCATCGCCGTGTTCCGTTAAGACCAGTTCCGGCTTCGGACGCATGTTCTTGATGTATTTCATCAACTGATCCCGGTCAGAGTGTCCTGAGAATCCATCCACAGTGCAGACCTCCAGCTTAATATTAAGCACCTCGGATTCGCCCCTTCTCGTTATCGGAATCTCCTTTCGCCCCTTCTGGATTCGCTGCCCGAGCGTGCCCTCTGCCTGGTAACCAACAAATA
>JAYEFS010000336.1:0-10108 GCA_034658695.1 Methanobacteriota archaeon
GACGATGTATATTCTGCAATCCTGCACAGGTTCTTCCCGGACCAATATGAGCCGGGCTGGCTTATAGATGTGTGTGTGTGTGTGTGTGTGTGGGATATCCGGCTTCCTCGCATCTACGCAGTCCCCCTGATTCACGGACCAGCCGGGTGCGCCAGCCCGCGCCAGATGGATCCGTTTGATGTGTTGGGTCTGGTTCCTCTTGCCCCGTGCAAGAATCTCTCCGAGATCGATCTTGATTCCGTGGCAATCCACCATGAGTATGTGGACTTCCATGGCATAGGCTTCGATTATAGGGAACACGGTGTGTTCGTGTATCCGCCGCTGAGGGGAGTTGATGGGGATAATATTATAGGGAAATAATATATATGAAAACAAGTATATTGATTGGAATAATCGTGAGCATGCTGTTACTGGTACTGCCGGCAGCATCATCCGACTTCACGCTCGGCGTCTTCGGAAACGCGAACGAAGGCATGACGTGACGCAGATCGAGCTTGTCATTCTGGGAAAAGAGAAGGAGCTTACGCTGATCGATGACTCTGGGAGAATATTGGCGGTGAATAAGCCGATAACGAGAATAGTCGCTCTGAACTACCGTTTACCCGAGCTATTCCTACCTGGAATGCCCAACGGATTATATGATCTATGGTCCTTCGGCAAGTCCCGGCAAGATGGCTGAAGGTTATGGAGGGCGTAATATCGCATCGGAGATTGACACCGTCAGTTGCAGTGTAGAGGCATCTCCTGAGTGGGTGCTGGAGAAGAATCCGGATATACTCATCAAGAGGGCTCAGTTTCTCGGACTGGATGCAACTGATGAGGGCGCAGAAAAACATTGAAGGAATTCATTAACAGAACGGGCTGGGACTTAGTGCTGTGGAAAACGACAGAGCTTACCTGCTCGAAAGGGATCTCATGTGGACTCCAAGATATTTAGCCGGACGTTGCTACACTCGATTTTTGGTGAAACGTAAATCACATCCCAAAAGGTGTCACGCGGGTGCGACACGTTCCACCCTTTTCAAATGTCCATTCTTCAATCGCGTCGTTATCATTGGTAATTCTACATGTGTTCCGTGACGATAAAAGGATATGCCATTCCAATTCGCCGAAAGTCAGGCTACATAGCAAAGTGGTTCCAGCCTGAGCTTTTCAAAGATTTGGATCCGGAGGATATCCTCCGCGAATACCATGAGGAATTTATGGGAATCGAATATCGTGGTGTATGGGCACACCCTCCGTCGGAGTAGGTTTTGAGATAACAAAGCAATGCGGAAAATGCCGTAGTTACGCAAGAGACGTAAGAGAAGTCAAGAATTCTCAGCGTCTCTGTGGTGAACAAATCTACAAACGCGAAACGAGGTTACATCCGGAGAATGCATGAATGCCCGGCAAATGAAAATGGATGACAAAAAAGGGTGATTCATTCCCGGTATCTCCTGATGAGTTCAAAAACAGAATCAGGGAACATTGGAACCGACCCGAGATGATAAGATAACTATGATTTTATATAACCGGCGAAGAGGAGGTTGTGACCATACACGTCGATAAACACATAGAGCGCGGCATACTCTCTATTCCGGAGGTGGCTCCACCCCCTAAACCGACGCAGACGGACAGAAAGCCAGACGGAAAGCTGTTAACTCCCGCTGAAGCGGATACTGCTGGCGTCACCGACATCGCTGACGCTGATGCAACTGAGGTCACCGAGATTCGGACAAACACGACACTGGCAACCACCTGGGGCGGTGGCTCGGAATGCAGCATCAGCGCGGTATGCATATCGATCGCATCCGTTGCGCTGATGCAATTCAAAAGAATTTAGACGGGAGTAAGAGTCTTTTTGCGTCCCGGATAAGTCGTGAATGCGTAGCATGTCACCGCCGCGATTAGTATCAGGACCCAGTCGGTCATAATACACCTGAATGTTGTAAGGCATACTTAAAGCTAATCATTCCAAAATTCAGCACACCGAAAGATTTATCAATGATATGTTTTTGTAACATATCTCTGATGATATCAAAAATAACTTCAACAATTGTCATACTTTCAGTGACATTGGTGATACTCACAACTCCTGTGTCTGCGCAGACGAGTGTCAACGTCAATGCCCCTGGAACAATGGATGGCGACTTCACCGTCACAATTGAGATCGAAGACGTAACCGACATGGACTCGGGACAGTTCGATCTCCATTTTGATGCGACTGCCGTGAACGTAACAGGCGTCGACGACGGGAGTGTCGGTGGAACCGCAATACCAGTAGAAAACTGGGCTGTCGACGACAGCAAAGTCAAAGTGCTCTTCAATCTCCCAGGGCTCGATGGCGTCTCAGGGTCGGGATCGCTTGCGACGATACACTTCGAGACGATCGTTCCGGGAGATTGTGAGATGGAGATATCCGATGGGTTGCTCGTGAACACCATGGCAGAACTGATCCCTGCAAGCTGGGACGGCGTCGAGAGTCACGTAAGTTCTACAACCACGAGTGGGACAGAAGATATCCATGCAGATACGTCCGGATCCGAAGAATCCGAAGAGCTCGAAACACCAGGGTTTGGGGCTCTATTTGCGATAGGTATCCTTGCAACAGTGATCTTCGCGTTCAGGAAGAGGTGAATGAGGTTTTCGTGGCAGTGATTTAAGTACGTGCGTAGTGTACTTTGAGCTGCACGCATGACGCAGCATGCTCGCACATTATTCATGATACGAAAACCTTAAATAGTATTCATCTGTGTCACAAGTTGTAGCTATTGTTGCAACAACGGTAGGGATGTGCAATATAACAACGAAAGGAGATGTAACAATGAAGACGAAATATCTAACTTATTGCGCGCTGATGGTTCTTGCGATATTCAGCGCATCAGCATCAGCAGACATTGCGATAGTCGGCGATGCGAACAACGATAGTGTAATCACCACAGCAGACGCAGCGCTCGTGCTGCAGATGGCGACCGGAAGCGTAGCTGCGGATCCGAGCGCGGACGTGAATTATGACAGTGTGACCAACTCAGTCGATGCGTTCATGGTATTATCGATGGCACAGCAGGTGCAGGTCTGTGTCAATGCGCCAGATGTCGTATCTGACGCGTTCGATGCTACGATAGACGTTTGTGAGGTCACAGATCTTGATTCGGGGCAGTTTGAGCTTACGTTTGATTCGAGCGTTGTGAACGTGACTGCGGTTGATACAGGAGATATCGGTGGCACGGAAGTTCCGATCGATTCGTGGAATTTCACGGACGCTGGCACGATACGCGTGCTGTTCAACCTTCCGAACGCCACCGGAGTGAGCGGATCCGGGCAGATAGCCACGATCAGCTTTGAGATTGTGGGCGCGCCCGGGGACACCAGCGTTCTGAATCTGTCCAATGGGATGCTCGTCGATGTGATGTCGAACGAAACGCCAGCGCTCTGGCACGATTGCAAGGTAGCGATTGGAGTAGCGGTTGCGGTCAATTCGCCAGAAGTCACAATCGGCGCGTTCAGTGCAACGGTTGATGTAGAGGATATCGCAGGCATGAACTGTGGGCAGTTCGATCTCACGTTTGATCCGAGCGTTGTGAACGTGACCAATGTAACCAGTGGCGAGATCGGCGGTACAGCAATTCCGATCGTTGACTGGGGGTTCATGGACGCTGACACAATCAGAGTGCTCTTCAAGCTCTCCGGAGCGGACGGGGTTAGCGGAACCGGATCTCTGGCGACGATAGACTTTGCGATGGCAGGGTCGCAGAGTGACGCATGCGCTCTGGACCTATCTAATGGAACGCTCTCTGACACGGAAGCAGATGAGATACCCGCGACATGGGCGGACGCTGCGGTGGCAATCGGAGTAGCGGGTGCGGTCAATTCGCCAGAAGTCACAATCGGCGCGTTCAGTGCAACGGTTGATGTAGAGGACGTCGTGGAGATGAACGGCGGACAGTTCGATCTCTCGTTCGACGCGAGTGTTGTGAACGTGACGAATGTCACTGCTGGAGATATCGCGGGCACAACGGTACCGCTGCTCAACTGGACTTTCATGGATCCAGACACGATCAGGGTGCTCTTCAAGCTCTCCGGAGCGGACGGAGTGAGCGGATCAGGATCTGTGGCAACGATAGAGTTTGCGCTGACTGGATCGCAGAGCGATGCAACTGTTCTGGACATGTCTGCTGGAAATCTTGCTGACGTCAATGCTGACGAGATACCCGCGACATGGGCGGACGCCAGTGTAGCGATCGGAGTACCGGTCACTGTGAATGCACCTGAGGTCACAACCGACGCGTTCACTGCAACGGTTGATATCAATGGTGTAGCGGAGATGAACGGCGGACAGTTCGATCTGACGTTCGATCCGAGCGTTGTGAACGTGGTCAATGTCAGTGCAGGAAGCATCGGTGGCACAACGGTACCGCTGCTCAACTGGACTTTCATGGATGCTGATACAATCAGGGTGCTCTTCAAGCTCTCCGGAGCGGACGGGGTTAGCGGAACCGGATCTCTGGCGACGATAGACTTTGCGATGGTAGGGTCGCAGAGTGACGCATGCGCTCTGGACATATCTGCTGGAAATCTTGCTGACGTCAATGCTGACGAGATACCCGCGACATGGGCGGACGCCAGTGTGGCGATCGGAGTAACGGTTGCTGTCAATTCGCCAGAAGTCACAATCGGCGCGTTCAGTGCGACAGTCGATGTAGAGGATATCGCAGGCATGAATGGTGGGCAGTTTGATCTCACGTTTGATCCGAGCGTTGTGAACGTGACCAATGTAACCAGTGGTGAGATCGGCGGTACAGCAATTCCGATCGTTGACTGGGGGTTCATGGACGCTGACACGATCAGGGTGCTCTTCAAGCTCTCTGGAGCGGACGGGGTTAGCGGAACCGGATCTCTGGCAACGATAGAGTTTGCGCTGACTGGATCGCAGAGCGATGCAACTGTTTTGGACATATCTGCTGGAAATCTTGCTGACGTCAATGCTGACGAGATACCCGCGACATGGGCGGACGCCAGTGTGGCGATCGGAGTAACGGTTGCTGTCAATTCGCCTGAAACGATATCCGGCACGTTCAATGCGACAGTCGATGTAGAGGATATCGCAGGCATGAATGGTGGGCAGTTTGATCTCACGTTTGATCCGGGCGTTGTGAACGTGACTGCGGTTGGTGCAGGAGATATCGGTGGCACGGAAGTTCCGATTTCTGAGTGGCGGTTCATGGATGCTGACACAATCAGAGTGCTCTTCAAGCTCTCCGGAGCAAACGGAGTTAGCGGAACCGGATCTTTGGCGTCGGTCAGTTTCGATGTGACGGGCGCGTCCGGCGATACCAGCAATCTGAGCATATCCAATGGGCTACTTGCTGATACGACAGCGGATGAGATACCTGCAATTTGGATTGGTTGCACGGTTGTTGTGTGACATCAGCAAGACACCTGAATAGGACATACACATAGATTCGCAGTCTGCGCCGCTGTTGCGCAGGCTGTATTTTTTTGGCTTCTGTGTGGTTGCGTTGAATGCATCTCACCGATACCTGCTGGAAAGGGGGGTTGTTTCAGCTATCTTTGAAAGTCAAGTATGTCACGCGCTTTCTATGGGCTGCACACCCCATCATGGCACTCTACATGGCGAAATGGTTCTATCCGGACATCTTCGGAGATCTGGATCCGCAAGCAGTGCCATCAGGAGTACATAGATACGTTCCAGGGCATAGACTTCGATGTGAGTGAACACGGCGTATTCATGTATTCACCGTCTGAGGGGAGTTGGTGGAGTCACGGCTTTGCCGCTGCTGGGCGTGGACGCTCTCGCTACCGGCAGCGGCGTCAGATGTGACCAACACTGGGCGCATCATGCCAGAGTATCCGGTAGGCGCGGTATGTTCGGTTATACTGACCTGATCAAAAGTCTTAAGTCACAGGCAGAATATCTACCGATGCACACGCGTCATGTTAGATATATCGCGTGTGTGATCACACGGAATACTACCATAAGGAGGAAATACACAATGAGAATTGATAGAATATTAGCAGGAATAGCCACTACTGTGCTGCTGATAGCACTGGTGTCGTCAGCAACAGCATCCGACTACACACTCGAGATCTTCGGGAACGCGAACGAGGACGACATAATAAACATGCAGGATGTGACGTACACCGAACTGATCATCCTCGAGTACAGAGACGAAACAGAACTTGCAGATGCGAAGTATGACGGCAAGATCAATATGCAGGATGTGACGCAGATCGAGCTCGTCATACTGGGAAAGGAGAAAGAGCTTACAATCGTAGATTCTGCCGACAGAACGGTTACTGTGAATAAGCCGGTTGAGCGGATAGTTGTCCTCACATACCCTGACGCCGAGGCTATAAAGATAGTAAAAGCCGAGGAGCGGGTTGTTGGAGTTTCATCGGACATAAAGGCAAGGGGACCGTTCTTTCCGGAATTGAGCAAGCTTCCATCCGCAGGAGTAACGTCCACCCCTGATCTCGAGAGGATTATCGAGTTAAATCCGGATATAATTTTCACTGGTAAATTAAAATCGATGGGAACCAATCTTGAGGATAAACTCCCGGACACAATTGCAGTCACCTGCTGGGACATGGGACGACTGGACGTGATGACAAAGAATATACGGATGCTTGGATACATTCTTGGTAATACGGAGGACGCCATGGAGTTCTGTACCTTCTATCAGGAATACCTCGATGAAATGATCAAAGAAAGAGTGAGTGAGATCCCGGATGGCGACAGGGAACGGGTGTACATCGAGTACTCCGAAGATTACATAGCTTTTGCCACGGGTTCAGCGGGTCATGAGATCTGTGAGGCAGCAGGTGGCGTAAATATCGCTTCTGACCTGCCTCGGTTCTCTGAGAAACCGATCGTTAAGGTAGATTGTGAATGGCTTATTGAAGAGAACCCCGATGTGATTGTTGCGACCGTGCGATGCAAAACCGGTCTCTGCGGATACGGAGAAGACGACTCGCAGGCGTTGGGACGGGAGCGAGAACGGATCATGAGCCGCCCCGGATGGGAGAGTATGACCGCGGTTGCGGAGAACCGGACATATCTAATCGATATGGACCTTGTGGGCAGCACAGCCAACTTCGTTGGTGCCACATACATGGCAAAGTGGCTCTATCCGGACCTATTCGAGGATCTGGATCCGGAGGCGTTTCATCAGGACTACCTGACAAGGTTCCAGCGGCTGGACTACGATCTTGATGAAAATGGGGTGTTTGTGTGCCCGGAGGCGACGTAAATGACTCCGGAGACGCACCGCGAGAGCTTTGCGCTACATCCGATCGGGCAGATCGAATCAGAATATCACAGCTTCAGCGAGGTGCCACACCCCCCCGGAAAGGGGGGCTGGAACGAGGATACCTCTACAATAGCGCTTTACCCGGAACATTCCGGGGAAATAAGTGGTCTGGATGGTTATTCCCACATAATCGTCCTTTTCTGGATCCACAAATCCAGTGAGTGGGCGATGCCTGCGCATGATCACCACCATGATTCTCATGATTCTCATGATTCTCATGATCACCGTGATCACCATCAGCACCACCACAACCATAGTCACAAACCCCCGCATGTGAAGGTCTTTGCCACGAGGATGCCTGTGAGACCCAACCCGATCGGACTATCTGTCGTGGAACTCATGGATTTTTCACCTGACAGTGGAAGAGTCGTGGTGAAAGGACTGGACGCGCTGAATGGGACCCCTATTCTGGATATTAAACCATATATTCCGAATTTCGACAGCTACCCTGAAGCGAGCCTGCCTGAATGGGTTGGAGTGCACCTGAAAGAGCATCAGCACCCGGAAGACGACTCTTGATTATGCAGAGGAGTGGTTACTGGTGAAGAAGGGCGTATCGACCGGGAGAAAAATGTGCTTTGTGTTATTCCTTCTGTTCGTAACGGTCGTACTGGCAGGCATTTCCACAGCACTCGGACCTGCAGACATCTCTGTGTGGGATATTTATTTTGCGATCCTTCACAGGTTCTTCCCGGACCACTTTGAGTCGAGAGGGCTTGCTGAAGTAATTGTGTGGAACCTGAGACTCCCCCGCATCCTCATGGGCATCGGCGCAGGCATCGCTCTCGGGCTTGCAGGTAGCATGATGCAGTGGGCACTCAGAAATCCGCTTGCTTGCCCCTACACACTCGGAATTTCATCAGCAGCAGCATTCGGCACACCTCTTGCCATAATCCTAATCTTCGGGAGAGTCTCCCATAGAATTGAGCTTTTCGTGATCGGGACTGTCCTCGCCCTTTCCCTGATAGCCACATTCATAATCCTTAACGTATCACGCCGCAGATGGGCAACCCCTGAACGAATCACACTGGTCGGAATTGCACTAATAATATTTTTCAGTACGGCAACAATCGTAGTTCCGACGGTTTTATCCGGTTGTGGATTTGAGACATTGGCTGCCATGCTTCTCAAAATCTTCAGCGGGGGCATGACGGTGACAATCGCTATACTTATCGCCACATCCGTGATCCTTGCCGTATCCGGACGGAGACTTGTAACCCCCGAGCGAATCGTGCTGGCTGGTGTTGCATTGATGCTGTTATTTGGTGCGATCACGACACTGCTTCAGTTCATTGCCGGGCAGGGTGTTTCGTATATCGCCCCAATCGCAATCGCGATACTTGGCGATCTCGGGATATTTGGCGACCATCTTGGTATGGCTTCGTGGGACGGTGTGATATGTGTGTACACAATGCTTGCGTGCTGCATCCCGTTACTTCTCTTGATATTCCTGCTCTCGCTGGGCGGCATGAGCATCAGGCATATCAGAATCCTTGCAATGGTTGCTGCAAGTCTTCTGGTTGCAATCGCGGTTTATTTCACAGGATCGATCGGATTTGTTGGACTGATGGCACCTTATTTTTGTCGTGTGGCTATTGGAGAGGATTATAGATTTGTAATTCCAGCATCCGGTCTTTTCGGTGCGATATTGCTTATCGGAGCGGACATCGTGGCAAGAATGGTTATCGCGCCTCTTAGCATCCCGGTGGGCATGGTAACAGCACTGATGGGCGCTCCGCTCTTCATATATCTACTGATCAAGATGACGACGAAAAAGATAGCTGCAGGAGATGGCATGTAAGATGGTAATTGACATCACATACACCGCTCTGGTCTATGCCGCCCACTATACCGCAAAGATAGTTCCAATAGTAGCCATCGGCATCTTTGTTACGAGTTTTGCGGTCAATACCGGGCTGATGAAAAAATTTGACTGGCTAACAAGCCCGCTCGCAAGTATCGCGAAGATCAACACGATATCCGCTATATCAGTTGTGGCATGCACATTCAGCACCGTTGCCGGTTATTCCACGCTCGTGGACGGACTGAAGGAGAAGATGATCTCCGAAAGAGAGGTCATTGCGACTACAATGATCAGTTCCTTTCCAAGCATCCTCTCGCACCTGTTCACGTTTTTCATACCTGTCGTGATCCCTCTTCTTGGTTTTACCACCGGATCGATCTATGTCTGCATAGTGGGTCTCGTTTCATTCTTGAAATCCTGCATCGGGGTGATTCTTGCGAGATTCTGGATGAAAAACGGTCATTTCTCGCCAGATACTCAGATATCCGGTTCTGATCCGTCCAGTCCAACTAATCCACATAACCCGCACAACCCGCATGGTTCTCGCGCTCCGGATGGTCGCAGTGCCTCGAAAAAAAGCGCTGACAGCACGTACAAACTGCTCAAGAGAATCGTGCCCACGATGTTTATCACCCTGTTTCTGGTGTCTGTGGCGTTTGAACTGGACTTTTTCGAGTCTTTCTCTGCGGTTATAGACCCCGTCACGCGTATTTTGGGATTGGAGGGCGGAGTCGCCCTGATCAGCGCAACAGCGGTTGTAAATTCGTATGCAGGAATAATTCTCGCAAGCAGTCTTCTGAGCGAAGGAGCAATCACAACGAAAGGCGTGTTGATCGCATTATTGCTTGGCAATGTGGTTACGCTATCGGCGAGGTCCGTGAAACATTCGTTGCCGCTGCACGTATCGCTCTTCGGTCCCAGGCTGGGCAGCAAGACCGTCGCAATAAATGCTGCGGCAACGTTTGCTATTGATGCGTTGTTCATAGCTGTG
>JAYEFS010000337.1:0-2313 GCA_034658695.1 Methanobacteriota archaeon
TGAGTTCTACGATATTCGAACTGCTCAAACGATCCGATGAGGCGGCGGTGGTTGATGTCGCGCACCGGACTCCGAGATTTGTGGAGGACTGTGTCCGCGCGATGGCGCATTCGATTGTGAAGGAGTTCCCGCGCCTGCCTGACGATTCCCTGATCTCACTCAAACAGATCAACGAGGAGAGCATCCACCAGCATAACGCGTGTGCTGAGCGGTGTGCCACGCTCGGAGAGCTGCGTGCGGAATTGGCTGATGTTTTGCCCTTAACCGACCAGAGCGTTTAAATCCATTCACCGATATATAGCGTATCGGGGAATTAAATGGATGAGACAACTCCTGTAGCCACCAGGATTAAAGATAGTATTTCATCTGTGCTGCGTGCGGCTCTGACGCGAATCACGAGAACCGGTGAGCTTCGAGGTAGGATATCGAAGTATTCGCAACCACCCACAGTCGTTGATTCGCCATCCGCTCAGCACAAGGTCGCAGAGGTTCCTCCTGAATTAGATCTCAGCAGCGACGCTGAAACAACACCTCAAGAACTCTTTGATTCCCCACTTTTTCCCCAGGAATTTTCAGAACCGGTCACTGAATCAGTTCCCGAACCAAACAGTGCCCAACAGGATTTTAGCGGCGAGATCGAATCTATCAGAGGGGATATTTCCTCGATTGCGGCGCAGATCAAAGAGGTTGTGGCAGCGTTTTCAGAGCTCACCGAGGCTGTTTACTATATGCCGGCATCATCAGAAGAGCCAGCGATTGCAAACGAACCAGCAATCGACCGCTCAGAGATCGACGATCTAAGGAAGAATCTGCAAGCAATCGAGAAGGGGCTCTCAAAGAATGGCGTAACCATGATAACGATGGAGGCGCGGTCAGACGAAGTGATGTCGGTCATCTCTGATGTCGGGGATACGGTATCAGAAATATTTTCGCAGCAAGCCGATTTTTCCGGAAGACTGAACGAACTGCAGGAGTCAGTCGGTTGCAACAGATCAGAAATATCGGATTTGGCAGCAAGTCTCGATTTTGTGCGCACAACCATCTCATCGATAGAGGGTGATGTTGAGAATCTCATTACCGCGGCATCAGAGGCTGAAGAGGCGAAAGCGGCAGCATTCGGAGTTGGCAAGGTCGCCGAGGTCGAGATCGTACCCCCCCCCACATGCGTGAAACTGAACTCCGTGGGAAACGAGGCAGACCAGGTCATGGTTGCGATGGAACTGCTCGATTTTCTGCTTGAACTGGTCGGACCGAACAATCTGCCGAGCATTCTCGATTATTACGTCGAGATTGGCTGGATCAGCGAGACTGCTCGCCTCGAACTGCTCGCCTACGCGGGTGGCATGGATTATCCGGAGGACAAAGCGGACTGGAAATTGAGCGCAGAAGATCACCTAAAGACGCTCTGGTTCGTAGAACAGCTATGCGGGTATAAAATTGATAAAAACAAGTTGTTCCGCATGGGCAACGAGATCTCGAAGGTGCGCAGAGGAATCGACGTGATCTACGAGATATAATCGTGCTGCTTATACCGATCGATCAGTATTCATTGTTCTGCTCGCATAAGAACCGAAGACGACAACCTCAGTCCTGCAGGAAGGGGCGGTCGGATTCGATATCGATGTCAGGGCGCATCCAGTTTAGCCTCGATCTGTTTTATGAATGCGAAAAGTATTTTTTTGATCTCTTCGATGTTCCCAAGCACCAGAACACTGTCAAGTACCCCATATTCCCGAACGGTTGCGTTTCTCATGACATTCAGTACCCTGAGCTTCTGTGCAAACCTCCGGTTGATTTCATGTTTCGCCATGAGGAGATCGATGTTCTCGTAACGGTCGCCGACACAAACTCCTCTGTCTTGTACCAGCATCGCAGCCATGTCCGCTGCAGCATCGATACTGGTCTGTACCCGGTACAGCACCTCTTCGATGGACCGTTCATCCATGGTCCCGACGTCTTTGGGAATGACATACGCATGTTCAAGGATATATCTGATTTTGGATCTGTATTGTTCCGCGCGTCGTTTGTCAATCGGCATCCGTTTTTCACCCATATTCAATCGCATATTATATTTCGGTTACTTGAGAGCTTGGACGCTCAACTCGTAGATCGGCGCAAAAATGCACGACATGCGAGTACTTACTCAATATATGTGGATATTGTATCCCTTTCAAAAAGTATGGTAAAACTCATATTCAGTCTTTCTGAAAGATATACATAAAAACCTCCTGATTCTGACGGTTTCTGTGGTCGATGGCAGTAGCCCTCACGTGTGTAGTAATCGCGGGTGCCAACATCATACCTTTGCGTCTC
>JAYEFS010000338.1:0-10070 GCA_034658695.1 Methanobacteriota archaeon
AGTCGCTTAAAGGACGCATAAGGGAACTCGAAGCCAAACTGGCTATGTATGAGAACGCACATACCCCACCAAGCCTGAAGCGTAACGGCAACCGCAAAAAAGATCAGAATGAAAGCGGTGGGAAGAATCCGGGGCAGAAGAAAGGACATGAGGGTACAACAAGACCTCCCGCAAAGCCTGATAGGCAGGTGGAGGTCACGAAAGATCGATGTCCTGACTGTGGCAGCATCATAAATCGGGATCACAACGCCGCAATCAACATCCTGAACAGACATGTACCCACGGACTGCGGGGAATTAACGCATGTTGCGATGGTTGCATGAGCAACCTCTGTTACGCAGGAAGCCCTGTTCCTTGTGGTGGGGAGGAAGTCACGCAGTCCACTCACCTGATGAACTCATATATCGAGGTCTGCCTCGTCCCCACCCCCGCCCCAGTGCCCATCTCCGACTCCGTCTCCGCCATCCGAAGATTCGACAACCGTATCCCGATCAGCCTGAGCTTCTTCTTCCCGATGAACTCACTCACGAGTTCCTTTGAGATCCTCTTGACCAGTTCAGGATCGGAACTCATAAATCCGATGCTCCTTGCCCGCGTGTGGGTATCAAAGTCCTCGAACCTGACCTTCACAGAGACCGTCCTGAAGACATATCCCGCCTTGATCAGTGCTTTATGCGCCCTATCTGAGAGTGCATCGACTGAATCACAGATAATCTCCGGATCAGACGTGTCCTCATCGAATGTGATCTCCCGTCCCACCGATTTGACTGTTGAATCCTCTTCAACTGCACTCCCATCGATTCCGCATGCACGAGCATGCATCCGGTAGCCCCACTTCCCGAATCTCGTGACGAGTCTTCTGAGATCATGTTCCCGGAGTTCATAAATCGTCGTAACCCCCATCTCTTTGAGCATCTGTTCCGTCTTCTTCCCGACTCCGGGAATCTTTGTAACCGGCATCGGGTCAAGGAACTCCTGTACACAATCGGGCGCAACAACGGTCAGCCCGTCCGGCTTCTCCATATCAGACGCAATCTTTGCAACAATCTTGTTCGGACCGATCCCGATGGAACACGTGAGCTTCTCCTTTTCAAGGATCTCCTCTTTGATGCTTCGAGCAATCCCGACCGCATCCTCAAGAGTATTCGCTTTCACATCAAGAAACGCCTCGTCGATACTGACCCGCTGGAATTTATCCACATACGCAGAACTCCGAAGAATCCTCATGATCCGTCCGGAGACGCTCTGGTACAGAGCCATTGCAACAGGCAGAAACGTTGCATCAGGGCAGAGCCGGTACGCCTTTGAGATCGGCATCCCTGAATGAATCCTGTACTCTCTGGCTTCGTACGAACATGTGCTGACAACGCCCCGCCCCGCGCCCTCTTTCGGGTCCGCGCCAACGACCACCGGAAGCCCCACAAGCTCCGGATGCCTGACCGTCTCAACAGACGAGAAGAAACTATCCATATCCACGAGAAGAATGGTTCTACTTCTGATCCTCAGCCCCCTCGATATCACGCACCTCCTCGCCATCCATGATCATATTGAGCATGAAATACTTCTCCGCATACCGTGTGAGTTCCTCGTCCGAGATGCATGAAACCCGCTCCTCCTCATCGTACAGCTGTTGAATGTCCTTCTGAATCTCCGCAATCCTTGGATCGTTCTTGTCGACGCTGACTGTAACATGCATCAGTTCATGAAGTGCCTCCTCGACCTTGTGTCTGACCACTTCTCTTCCTGAGGAGTCACCGATCAAAAGCTGCCGGTTCGCACCGACTATTTCAGGCGGATACGGCTCATAAGTGAATGGATTCTTGATCACGCCTGCGGTGTGTATCCCGCTCTCATGCACAAACACATTCCTGCCAACGATCGACTTGTTTCTCGGTATCCTGATCCCAACGTGGTTCTCCATATAATCTGCAAACTGTGTCATGCAGGAGAGATCGTATTTATCGAATCCCTCGATTCGCCTTGTCAGGAACAAGAGAATCTTTTCGAGTTCCGTGTTTCCTGACCGTTCCCCGATTCCGAGGAACGTCAGACTTGACCAGTTGGCTCCATGCTCGAATCCTGCGAGCGCTGATGAGACGCTGAGCCCGAAATCGTCATGGATGTGTGTCTCTATATTCTTTGCACCGAGTTCCCTGAGTCCCATGACCATCTTCGGGATGCTGTATGGTTCGCATGCCTGCGTAAACGGAACCGCGAAACCGAGCGTGTCGCATATTCTGATGGTGCAATCGGGATCGATATCAAGGAGATCATGAACGAGTGGATACACAAACTCATGCAGATCGGCACGGGTCATGTCCTCGAGATGTGCACGGGTGCGCAGCCCATGATCGACCGCATACTGGAGCGCATTCAGATACCGTTCGCTGGCTTCCTCCCGGCTGACGAGTTGTATCTTATCGAAGATATGCGAATCAGAGACCGACATCAAGATCCCGGTCTCTTTGATGCCGTCCACATCGAGCACGAAATCGATGTCCGAGGGAAGCGCACGAGCCCAGCCGGTGATCTCGGGATACTCGTATCCAACGTCCTGCATGGATTTGATTGCGTCCTTGTCCCGCTTGTGGAATACGAACGTCTCCAGCTTCTCGATTCCGATCTCATGCAGAAACTCGTAGATCTTGAGCTTGTGCCTGCGCTTCATCACAACGCCCGGCATCTGCGAGCCGTCCCTGATCGTGCTGTCGCTGATGAATATTTCCTGCCCCTCGGGCAGTACAATCTTTGGAAGATCCGCGTAATCCTTGTATACTACCATAGTACTGCCCTACCGTTTTACCACCGTATATTTACCGTCTACTTCGCAATCAGCATCTCCGCAGCATCGGGTCGGTATGTCCAATCTCTGGGGAGCACGCCTGTTTTGCGATAATACTTAACAAGCCTTCGTATCTTGGATTCTGTCAGTTGCAGCGCACGCTTGTTGTGAACATCCTTCTTGTTACTGCTGAGATGCGTGCGTAATCTGAGTGCCTTTACGATGAGGTTTCGCATCCCCTCGGGAACGTTCGGTGCCAGATCCTGGTCTTTTACAGTCTGCATGATCTTTTTGTTCGTGACCAGCGTGGCATCTGGTATGCCGTGCCGATCCCGCAGAATCATTCCGATCTCGCTTGATGATTTGTCCTGTTTCCACAGGTTGATTATGATCTGCTCGACTTCGTCCGATCCAACGTCCACCCATGGCGGACTCTCTGTCCGATACGGTCTCGTCGAACCCGATTTTCCTTTTCGTCGTGAATACATTCGTGCCATGTTGGGTAATATCTCAAGCGTTACCGATTTAAGTCTTTCCTGTGAGTGTGCCGAGCATATCCCTGAACGTGAATCGTTCCGGAACGAGATCGGTGTCCACGCCATAGCCCTGCAGCGCCCTGGCAGTGGGAGGTCCGATCGCAGCAATGACGCTCCCGTTCAGAGCGTCCACGATTCCCTGTTCTGCGTCCATGGATCGTGCAGTCGCAATGAAGTTGTGAACCGTCATCGCGCTGGTGAATGCGAAGATATCAATCTCATGGGCAAGGGCGCGTTCGATCATCATCCGCTGCCTGCCGTCGTCAGGGCGCACCAGTTTGTAGACCACTGTCTCGTGCACCGCAACTCCGGCACGTCCTGATAGCGATCCGATCAGTGCAGGATCGCCGTGTGCGCTCCGCACAACCTCAATTGTCCTGCAATCGACCCCCCGGAGCATATCAGCGATCCCTTCTGAACTGTATGACTCAGGCATCAGGGAAACCCTGATTCCATGCTTTTCCAGTGCTTTCTTCGTCTTTGACCCGATGGCGACGACGCATGCCCGGTTCAGTGCCTGAATGAACCCCTCACGCGCAGAGTCCTTGATCTTCTGCAACGTGAACCGGATCCCGTTTGCACTCGTGAATATCACAATATCGGATTTGGAGGGGGGTTCGGGCATGGATTCGGATGCGAGCATGCGCTGCAGAAAACAATCGAAATTACTGTCGCGATGATCAGCAAGCTCGATCATCGGCGCTGCGACCACATCGAAGCCATACGAGCGAGCCAGTTCAATTGAGGAGTCGAGGTGCATCTCCGGGCGCATAATTGCGATGACTGGTGTCTGCATGATGGATTGATTGATCTCTTTTTGTAAAAATGTTTGCGGTTTTCAATCCTGTGCAGAAACGCCCTGCAGGCAACTCCGCACAAACTCCGCAACACCAGCACCGTAGGGTTCATTGCGACGATGTCCGCCTCGCTCTTCAGAGCGTCCACCGCGTTTGCGACCCCTTACGCCTGCAACTGCAAACATCCCGAGATCGTTCTCGGCATCTCCGACGCACGCGAGGTGTTCTCTACTAATTCCATACATCTCTGCCGCTTTTACGATGCCGCTGCCCTTGTTCACACCTTTCGGCATGACCATCACATCGTTTCGGTTGAGCTCGATATCAACAGATAGATTATTCCCGATCACGATCGCCTCCACAGCCTCAAGATGCTCAATTGTGGTCGCAACGATCACCTCCTCAATTGCAACAAAGTCCACGCCCGCGAATGCGGCTTTCAGTTCGTCCAGCCCTTCGCCCAGCAGCGTCTTTGTACCATCCACGGGATCATATATTACTGCGCCGTTCTCTGCAATTATGCAGTCCACGAAGTCACGCCCATCATTCACGCCCACCAGAAAGGGAAGTCTCCTCCCTGATGCGATGAATACCTTTATCCCGTTCATCCGTGCGCTCATCAGACTTGCCGCCGCAGCTTCAGAGAGAATCAGCGACTCGTCGGTCAGCGTGCGGTCATAATCGCATACGATTGCCTCTATTTTGTTACCCGCCATTTTACAACAATCCCAATATCCATTACTTTGCATGATATCAACTCAAGCCGGCATGCAGCTCTGATGTCTGCGAAACCGGAACCATCGGCAAGTGTCGGAGCCGAATCTCCGCCGAGAACCATGTTTCCGATGTAGACATAGATCTCGTCCACCAGTCCCTGGCTGATCAGACTCCAGTTCAGCCTGCCGCCGCCTTCCACCATCAGTCTGCGAACGCCCATCTCGTGTAGGCGCTCAAGTGCAACTCCAAGATCGACCCGGCGGTCGCCCACAACCAGGATCTCCGCGCCTGCCGCAGAGAGAGCGCCCAGGCGTTCGGGCGGTGCGGACCGGGTTGTGAGAATAACTCGTCTGCCAGACCCTTTTCTGAGAATGTCAGAGTCTACCGGCGTCTTTGCAAGGCTGTCCACGACGATTCTGATGGGATTCTCGTCCACTCCGGAATTCAGACGCTTTCTTCGAAATTCTTCTGATTTGAGTGTCAGGCTCGGATCGTCCGAAAGAACCGTGCCGATCCCAACCATGATTGCATCCGCTCCGAATTTCAACTGATCCACACGCTGAAAATCCTGATCTCCTGAAATGGGCACCTGCTTTCGTTCGTGTGTCGAGATCTTCCCATCCGCACTCATGGCAACATTGATAAACACATACGGGTGCATGTAATCACGCTCAGAATAAGTATGAATAGGGAATCCGGGACACTTGCGTTTGAGGGGATGGATGGTTGTAAGAACGCAATATATGAACACATCCCGAATTCCATACCAAGTATATGAATTTATGGTATATAAATAATGCGGTCGAACGAGGGAGTAACGGCAAAGAGTTTCGATAAGCGTTCAAGAGACATTGTTAGGACTGCATTCATCACAAATCCACACGTCTGTGTGATTTATACGAAACCGTGATCCGCATGATCCATATACTTCACACCTGAGCAACCTGGTAGCACCAGAGCCAGCACCTGCGATAGGGTTTTAAGTTCTTGAGCCAAGAATTCAATCGATGACACGGGATATCCGAAACATTGCGATCGCCGTAGCATCCGTGCTTGTGGTGCTCATAATAACGGTTCTATTATTCATATATGGTGAGTCTGACATTGCACTGATCTTTGCGCTCGTTGGCGTGCCGATTATACTCGTCATCGCATCAGCCTGGTACATCAAATCAGTGAAACAGCGGCGGCTCGAGGACCCTGCGGCACGCGTGAAGGAGCGTGAACTGCGCAGCGTATGCGGGACTCTTGTCCATCTGCGCAATCGGATGCATGCGATCGAGGATGCGCATTCGATCACAATTCCGGAGAGTGTAAGCGAGATTGCGGTGGTCGAGAGCAGACTGGCTGAGATCGGGGGTGGCATTGATCCTGATAACCAGTCAATAACCTGCGATCAGGAACTGATCAAGGGTGTTACGCTCTTTGCGATCAGAAACACCGCAGAGAGCCTCGAGCAGACGGAAACGCAGCTTGTTGAGCGATTGTATGATGCAGCAATCAAGCATGGCGAGGATGTCCACGCAAAACTTGGGACGCTGAGCGATGCGGGATATGACATTGAGTCGCACCGTTCCGAACTCGCGTCTCTTGCAGAACCAGCGAAAAATCTCGATGAAATCACCTATTATCTGGATCGTCTGAAGATTGTTACCGAAGATGTGTTGAGAGGGTGCGTGGATGATGCAAAGAAGCTTGCAGAGTATCACACCGGTGATACGTCCGCCGCGCAGGTCGAGGATGCGCTGGATAAGCAGGATTACAGTGGGGCAGTCTCCACGCTTGAGCAGGACATCGCAACACTCAAGACCGCAACAGAAGAAGAGTTTCAGGCATATCGGAGCTCGCTTCTCAGTGCTCTTGATACCGCAATCGATGCGGTCAATGTGACCGATGCGACCGGCGCAATCGACGATAAAAAATTTATGGAATTCAAGGAGACCGTGGTCGCCTTATTGAGCCCTGAGAAGCTCGTGCAACTGAACGAGATCGGGGACGCGTTCGTAAAACACTGTCAGGGGATCGTTGATCGGATGCATGCCGAGCTATCTGATACAGAGACGCAGATCAAGGAGTTTATGGTTCCTGAGTATTTCTGGAGGGAGAGCGGGCTGGAAGAGAAAGAATATGCACTGGACAAGGAGACTACCGAGAGTGCTGCCGCCTCGTTTGTGTCCATGATCGGTGAACTGATGCCAGCCCTATATATGGATCGCAAAGCATATAAAATACTAAATAGTTATCACCAGACCGTCGAACGCCAGATCAAGAAGGGGCTGGTTTCCAACGGCAGTGTCCCTGAGGCGAATCTGAAGGTTGCGCATCCCGAAGACTTCCTGCGTCTGTACGATTACTACCACCCGGACGCGTCGTACAGCGACGGAACGCTGCACCTTGCAGAGGGTGCAAAGACAATCGAGAACCCGCTGACAATCACGGTAACAGGCGCTGATTTAGATGCGGATGCGGAGGTAGATGCGGGCGAAAATGCAATCCAGGACGCGAAGATAACGATTGTGCGCGGAAGTGGGATCGGTGTCACCCTGCATCAGATAACAGGCGAGGATGGGTCGGTTACGATCGAAAATCCCGGCGAGGGGAAGTATCAACTGATCGTTGATGCGGATCAATACCGCAGGCACGAGGACACAATCGTGCTTCCGGCGGAGAGAATCGATATTAAACTCGAGAGACTGGGAATCAAGGACTATCTCTGCCGCGAAAAGGAGAAATCGATCAGGGAGAACCTCAAGCGTTATTCATCAGACGTTTTGAAGGAGCTGGACCGGGCAGGGGTCGTCTCATCGGAGTTTGAGATGTACATCAATAAAGAGTACCGTGCATGCGTTCTTTACATACTTGCAGAAGAGTATCCGAATCTGCGATTCATTTCATCCGGTTCCGAATATCTCGTGTACGATGAACAGAAGATGGTGTCAAGGCTGATTGATTCTGCAAAAGCGATTAACAAGGATACGTACACAATATCTGATCTTGATATCCCGCTCCCCGACGGGGAGGTTTACCATTTAATCGAGATTGCCGGAGACGCGGGCACTCATATCGCTGTGGAGCAGCATGACGCTGCTTGACCGTGCACGCAGTGGGGACGGCGGGGTTGGGGATGGGGTTGCGACTGACGAGATCAGACGTGCCGCAACGGAGGAGGGAATCGACGCTGATAAGCTACGGCGTCTCGTTGCATCAGGGTGTGTGGTACTTCCAAGAAACGTCGCATCGGAGGCTCTGTTAACGCCGATCGGGGAGTGCATCAGAACCAGGGTGAACGCCAACATAGGAACGTCTGCCGATTATGCCGATATCAACGAAGAAATTGAAAAGGCACGTGTTGCGGTCAGACACGGTGCGGACACGGTGATGGACCTCTCAACAGGCGGCGATCTGGATGCGATGCTCAAAAAGGTTCGTGCTGCAATCGATGTTCCGGTGGGGACGGTTCCAATCTACCGGGCGGTATGCGGGGGAGGAGGCAGGGCGTTGCCGGATATAACCCCTGATGACCTCTTCAATGCGGTCAGAAACCATGCACAACGTGGCGTGGACTTCATGACGATTCATGCCGGTGTCAATAGAGAGTCGTTTGACTGCCTCAGATCCGGTGATCGCATCCTCTCCGTTGTGAGCCGGGGCGGCGCGCTCACCATCGCATGGATGCTGCACCACGAGGCAGAGAATCCGTTCTATGCGGAGTTCGATTACCTGCTCGAGATTGCCCGCGAGTACGACGTCACAATCAGCCTCGGCGACGGCATGCGACCGGGATGCATAGCCGACGCCAATGATCATGCGATGTTTGCCGAGATTATTGCACTGGGACGGCTTGTCAAGCGATCAAGGGCAGCCGGCGTCCAGTGCATGGTCGAGGGTCCGGGGCACATACCGATGGACGGGATCGAGTACGGCGTGCGCACTGCAAAGAGTCTCTGCGACTCTGCCCCGCTCTATCTGCTAGGTCCGCTTGTTACCGACCTTGCGCCGGGCTACGACCACATCGCGGGCGCAATCGGCGGCGCAATCGCGGGCATGCATGGTGCAGACTTCCTCTGCATGATGACGCCAGCCGAGCATCTCGCGCTCCCAACGATCGACGATATCAGAGAGGGCACGATCATAACAAGGATCGCTGCCCACGCAATCGACCTCGTGAAGCCGGGCGTGCGAGATCGTGCGCATCTAATGGACCGACGGATGGCGATTGCACGAAAGAATCTTGACTGGGCTGCTCAGTTCGAGTGCGCAATCGACGGCACGCGAGCAAGATCAATACACGATGCAAGGGGCAGCGGCGGCGATGCCTGCTCGATGTGCGGGGAACTGTGCGCAATCAAGGTTACGAGGGACGCACTGGATGAGAAAGGGTGAACTTGCGCAGCGGGGCATGGGGGCAAGATAAATAGTTAACTGCTCTGCGCCCACCAACGCACAGATTATAAAACTAAACGACTTCATCAAACATCTGGAAGGATGTGGGATATTCAAATTTAAGGTTAACATATTCAATAACAGGCTCAAACTCCAGAAATATGTTTTTTTAGCCAGAAGATATGGTTTTGATCTGGGATATTCGTATAATTTATACATTCATGGTCCATACTCACCAGATCTCGCCAAAGACTATTACGCGTTAAGTGGATCACCAATCGAACATAATGGGACACCCCTTCCGGATGCGAGGCTCATCAAACTCATCAAAAGAAAGCGTGAATGGTGGCTTGAACTTGCCGCAACGGTCGCTATGGTTTTTGATAGATATAGGGATGTACACGATGAGATGGTGGTCAAACTGGTGAAAGACAGCAAACCGTTCGTGATGGAAGACGAGATAGATAAGGTTATTGGAGCTTTAAGAAACGCAGGTGCGGTCTAACGCTCTGTTCTAACCCCGATTTTTACTAAACCTATCTGATATTTTTAAATTGCTTCCGATCTCTTCTTTCTTTTTGAAGATTGCTCTGTTATCCAGTAATACATGACTTTCGGGTATGTGCATAGCAGCGGCAAGTTAAATTAGAGAAGCTTGAAGTTATACGTGCATCCGTTCAAATCTTCAATCCCCACATGATTAATTGAATCGAGTGCTGAATCCAATTTCTTCATGACCCCCGGTTGTTTTAGATTTCTCTTTATAAATATATTTCGGCATTCATTTTCGATTCTTACTTCACCTTGAAGATCAAATATCACCTCAAAAAGCCGCTGTAGTGTCATTTTCTCACC
>JAYEFS010000339.1:0-10050 GCA_034658695.1 Methanobacteriota archaeon
CGCGCCGTATTCAGCGCGCCACTTATCTATTGTCCATTGAGGACGGGGTGACAAAAAGGAACAAAAATGGCAAGGTTTTGGGATGTGGAACTCACCCGAATATGGAGAGTTTTCATCACCCCAGCTTAGTGGCACGCGGGGTTTTGAGTCGCGACAGTCGTTGCCATTCCCTGCCACCGTACATAGTAATTAATATGTGATGGCGCCTATATGTGCAATTGTGCGTAATTGCGCGAGAATAAAGGAGTTGTTCAGAATGGTGATTGGAGTTACTATGATCAACGTGGTGCCAGGGCAGGAGAAGGCAACATATAGCGAATTGTGTGATCTTGACGGAGTCAAAGAAGTATATCATGTATTCGGTGAGTACGACTTTGTGGCAGTGATCGATGTGCAGGGGTTGAGCGCGCTCAACAAACTGGTCGATCACATCCGGGAAAACAAGAGTGTAACGGCAACCAAGACCGTGGTCGGAGCTGAGCTGTAGGTCATATCCGGTCTGGCATGTGTTTAGCTGAGGCGAAAAATCACGAGATTAACACAGAAATCTTGTGGAAATCCGTGTAATCTTGTGGTTATACTCAGAGACCGGCATAAACTGCGCTTTTTTTATTGGTGGAATCAGACTGGGGCACTGTCTGGAAATCCAGTGATTTCCGTAATGGTCAGTTGGATATACAGCAATGCGAAAGACGTGAAGACTGAGCGTGACAATATTCTTTGCATCTCTGCGACTTTGCGTTAAATCAGAGGAACGCGAGGGCGCAAAGACGCAAAGGTTGGAAACCACAGAATCCATCAGAATCAGGGAATTTTCGATTGTGCCCCTGATTAGTTACGGAACCAATGGATTGCACGAGGTTTTCACAAGATTTCTGTGTCAATCTCGTGTAATCTCGTGGTTTTTTTCGCCTCAGCTAAACACATACCTCGAAACCAGAGTGGAACAAGTTTTAGTAAATAACCGAGATGGCGGGTCGTTTGAACACCTTCACGCGAGATATCAGAGAGCCAAAAATAATAACAAAAAAAATAATATAAAGTCCTAACCGGGGAACCACAACCTTTAAATTCATTCATTCAATATATGAGATGCATCTCAAAAATGGAAGAGATTATGTTCACAGAACCACTCAAACGTCTGGCACTGCTCGGCGCGCTCAGATCGAGCGTAAGCATATCATCTGCCGAATTTGCGCGGCACCTCAAAACGAGCCCGCAAACCGCATCCCGCAAGCTTCAGATTCTCGAACAGGAACACATGATCACGAGACGCATACTTCCGAACGGTCAGGAGATCATGATCACTGAAGATGGCGTACTTGCCCTCCAGAGGGAGTATCAGGAGTATCAGCGGGTATTCGGGGATTATGAGGCTGTGCGGCTGACCGGAGTGGTCTGCACCGGGCTCGGTGAGGGAAAGTACTATATCGCACTCGATGGCTACATGCGCCAGTTCGAGCAGAAACTTGGATTTACGCCACATCCCGGAACATTGAATATCGAACTGGATTCCCACAGCATAAACATGAGAAAAAGGTTGAATGCTATGGACGGTATTCATATAGAAGGGTTTGAGGATGGGGTGCGGACATTCGGATCTGCTAAATGTTTCGAAGTACAAATCGGAGACACATGTGGCGCGATCGTCATTCCGAACCGAAAACATTATCCTGATGACATAATCGAGATCATAGCACCTGTCAATCTCAGAGAGCGGCTGCGTGTCGGTGACGGTGGTGATGTAGAGGTAGTATTATGCAAAACATAACAAAAGCGATCAACGCGTTACGAAATAACAGAATGGTGCTGCTGTATGATGCCGCAGACCGTGAGGGCGAGACTGATATGATGCTTCCGGCAAAATCGATCACCCCGCAGGATATTGCGCAGATGCGCACGTATGGTGGCGGACTTCTCTGCGTGGTGATGCCGGACGAGGCTGCCCGGCGTCTCGGTCTTCCGTTCATGGCTGATATACTCAGGCGTTCACCAGACCTGGCACGTCTTGCGGAAGGAGATTTGCCCTACGACTCCCGCTCCTCGTTTTCGATCTGGGTGAATCACAAAACCACGTACACAGGCATCCCTGACCGGGATCGTGCGCTCACTGTGCGCAAACTTGATGAGATCGTCGAGGCAGTGATGCTAGGAGAAACAAACGATTTTTCGAGCGAGTTCAGATCCCCCGGGCACGTTGCAGTCTTGCGCGGTGCAAAGAATCTGCTGAATGAGCGCAGGGGTCAAACCGAACTCTCGATAGCTCTCGCAGAGCTTGCCAAAATCAATCCTGTGACCTGCATCTGCGAGATGCTCGATTCTGATACCGGGTACGCACTGGAAAGAAGGGATGCAGAAAGATACGCACTGAAAAAAGATTTGATCTTTGTTGATGGGGCTGATGTAATATCTGCATACGGGCAGGGCTGAGTGCATCACGCACTCAGCGCCTTCAGCCGTTCGATACTTTCCATCGTTGCTATTGCTTCTTTCTTCTTTCTTTCCTCAAGTTTCTCGATGATATTTCCGATAGCTACTCTAAGGGAGTACACTTTGTATGGGCGCCCCTTTCCGGGCTTCTTTTCATCGATTTCCGTGACCCAGCCACTTGCGCGCAGTTCCCGCATCGCAATGCTGACTTCGGGCTGCCGCAGGTCCGCACCAACCTCAAGATCCTTCGATGTCGCAACATCAGTACCTTTCAAATACGCCAGCACCTTGGCTGTGTTCCTCTTCAGTCCTTGTTTGATCAATATGTCGACGAACTCCTCATCGGCGTCGTCCAATACCTTTACTGATAGGTCTTTCATGTGGTATCACCAAGATGCGAATATGTAATTGTCACATATAAATCTTGTGGTTAAAAACAACTTTTATACATCTTATTTCTTCCGCTCTCCGAGTTCCCCGCGCAGCGCAATCGACGCAGTGCTCAGAAACTCGGATTGCTTGTCCTCCTCAAGATTTCCGATTCTGGATCTGACTGCATTCTCATAATGCTGGATCACAATCTCGCAATCGATGGATCCGTTCGAGGAGAGTTCCAGCGCAAGCAGATCCATGGTCGAGAGGTAGATTCTTGGTCCAAGCGATACTCCAAGTTTTCGCATTGCGCGGGTGGTGTTCACGAGCGGAGATACGAACGTCTTCAGACGGGGTGCGAACTCTTTGTAGTAGCAAGCAACGTGCTGGTCCACAATCATGAGTTCGGTCGCCTTATCAGGATAATTGACCACAATCCTTGCGTTGAACCGGTCCATGATATGCTGCGGAACCTCGGTTATGCCAGCGATGTCAAACGGGTTCATGGTTGCGATCACGTTCGCGCGCAACGGTTTGGTGAGCGGGGTCTTTGGAAACGATACCTGCCACTCAGCCATGATCTCTGTGAATATAATCAGTGTGTACTCACTGAACCGGTTCAGCTCGTCGGCATACACGATTCCGGGCACGTTCTCACCGTGCGCACGAAATAGCGGTCCCTCGAGGATGTCCATCTCGCCTTTCCTGTACTTTCCGATGTCGAGGTCGCCAATCAGGTCGCTCGGAAGCGCATCCTGGCTGCCTGTGACCCGGACATACGGGATCTGTCCGACCTCTTTTTGCAGGGCGGCGATCATTCGGTTCACAGCAAGCGTCTTTGCAGTCCCGGGAGGTCCCTCAATTAAGAGATGAAAGCGAAGCCCGAGTCTGATCGCCTCGGAAAAGAGTTGCAGGTATTGTTTCAGCTCATCCTGTCCGAATACCACCAGTTCAGCCACCTGCATCGGAATAACTCCCACCCTCACTCTTGCAGGCTGTACGAGAATCCGCATTCGGGGCAGAAGTACATGACAATCTTCGCCCCCTTCTTGCTCTTCTTGATGTTTGTCTCCATCCAGGTGCCGCAGACCGTGCACTTGTGATCGTAGAGTGTGCGATTTTTGGGATCAGTCATGACTGCCACCCATAATAGATGATATCCCTTTGACGAGCCCGAAACATCCTGTGAGCATCATATCGCCGTGCGGCGCTGCGAACGTGACATCGTGCCTGCTCTTTTCTGCAATGAATCTGTTCGGTCCGGTAACGATTATACGGGGGGTTGTGCGCGCGGTCTCCTCTATGTAGCAGCCGTGCCCGCCGCTCTCAAATATCTCATCAAATGTGAGCTTTCCGTCTGCGAGCCTCTCGATATAACTATCAAGCGTTGTAATGTCTATCTGCCGCGTGTGATGCTCGAATACGCCGGTTATGCGATTCTCCATCAGGATTGCGCAGAGCGTGTGCCCGTTTCCGATGTTCAGCACGATCGCATCCTCTCCGGTTGCAACCGCGCCGAATATTGCGGCAGGTCCTGTGTCCATCAGGACAACACAGCGATCTGCAAGCGTCTCCGCGACAGCGCGCATGCGCGTGAGGTGTTTGGGAATTGCATCTTGTGCGTAGACGAACGATTGCAGATCGCCGCCCCTCTGTATCGTTCTTCGGAGATGCTTAAACCGGGTGATCCGGTTGCTTTCACCACTTTCGCTGCTCTCGCCATGGTCCTGAACAGCAACTGCAAACATCCGGGGCACATTCATCTCGAACAACCCAAGCATCCCCTCAATTGCGGCGAGATCGATGTCTTTTGTCTCGATTCTGACCGCATCCGGTAGATCTGGTGGCATTTGTGGCGCGATGTGAACGCCAAGGCTCTGCACCCGACGAAGGTCATCGTAGATGGTTTTTGCGGCGGTTTCTGTTGAGTGAACCTGAAGTCCAGCTCTGATATGCTCTTTTATTGCGCGTACACATGGTCCGCCACCCATCACAACCCCCTCTAAAAAGATGTCCTTACGCAGTTCGGTTGCACCTCTGATCTGCTCTGCCACAATCATCGTCCGGGATGGTAGAACCATCTTGAACGACTGTTCGATTGACTTTCCATCCTCGCAGACCAGTATGTCCTGCGTCCCAAAACCAACATCAATTGCGATGCACTGCATATATATACATATCAGTCAAACTTAATATCCTTGCTATCCATCAGCACCTTGAGGTCTTCCAGACTCATGCGTCCCGTCGTCTTCAATTTCTTCAGTGCAACCTCTCGATCGTTCACATTACCACGCGTTTGGGTCTCTTTCAGTATATCGAGGCATAGCGCGAGTTCATCCCGCGGTTTTGCAACCACCGCCTTCTGCGCATCGATTGATTTGCTGAGCGGTTCGATTACACGGGTCTTGTCCTTCAGCCACGCGTGATACTGATTCGCCTCCTTGCGTAGACTGTCCATCTTTGCGTATACTGCGAGCAGCTCGTCGTGGTGGCGCTGTGATTCATCTGCAAGTTCCTGGATCGTATGATGTACCTTATCAGATGCTTTGCGCAGTTTTTTCACCTCTTTGTATACCGGAAGGAGTTGCTTGTGAACCTCATCTGCCGCCCTACTCGCTATCAATCGCTCGCCAAGAACCAATAATCTACCATACGCATCTATCTCGTGATTCAGCGGGACATCAGCACGGGTGAGCACATACAGCTCATGCGCGTAGGCTTTCTCGAGACTTGCGGTGTGCATCTTTGCGGTTGCGTTGAGACTGTCACGTTTCTCCTTCAGCTGATCCATTGTGGCGCGGTGTTTGTTTATGTGGTTCTGCGACTCCCCTCGCAGTTTCTTTAGATCGACGATCTGTTTATTGACCTCGTCCCGCGCCTTTCTGCAGGTCTCTGCCTTTTTTGCACATTCCTTGACCATCATGTTCAGTTCATCGCGCTTCTTCCGCAGTTCGTTTGACGATTCGCGATACGTCTTGATCTCCTCGATAGACCTCTTTATTTCGTTGCTTGAACGACTTATCTGCTGTCTCAGGCTGTTGACACGACTCTTCAGTTCCTTCTCGGTCATGTTCCTCAATTCATCGGAACCATCAGTCCCGTCAGTCACATCAGGCATCCTGATCGCCTCCTTCCAAGATCTTCTTGAGTTTGTTCTCCCAGTGTTCAAGTGCGGTCCCATGGCTTTTGATCCGGCTTTGTAGCCAGATATGTCGTCCGCGCACACCCTTCAACCGTTCTATGTACTCAACGAATGATCCGTGGTGTTCCTGGGACTGATCCGCAACAGAGACGATCGCTTTATGGCACTCGTCTGCCCCCTCCATCCTCTCTTTGATCTGTGCGGAGAACTGCTTGACCTGCTCGTCAGATTCAGTGACGGGTCCGGTCACCTCGCTAAGCTCCTCGATTCTTGCAGAGAGTGTCTTGATCTTATCAACGATCTCGCGCTCCTTCTGGATTCCCATGACCGTTGTCTGAAGCTTCCAGTCCAGCGCTTCAACCTCTTTTTGCAAAAGTCTCATCTCCTGCTCATGTTTCTGCACATCCTGATTGACGTTGATCAGGTCGAACATCTCGATTCTGAGCTGCTTTGCCTGGTGATACAAGACCTGCCGCTTCTCTTTTAGCTCGGCAACATGCTCATTGATCTCGTCTCGCTCCCGCTTCTCGTCGCTGGACAGTTCCTTGAGCTCGGACACTGTAGGCTCCAGAGATCCAAACTCACTGTTGTACGTTTCCAGGAATTTCCTGTGCTTCTCGATAATAGTACTGATCAGCTCTGTCTCACCCACGATGGTTATACCCTCACTTGGGATTCCTATAACCTCGTTCTCATGTTCATCTGGCTCTATGTCGACCACGTTTTATCACATCCGTACCGCCTGATCCGCATCCAGCACCATCTGGGCATGTGGCACACCATCAATTATAAGGATGTTATCCTCAGTTATAAAACCACCCTCGAGTGCGCACTCAATCGCTCGTTCACCAGCGAGATTGGCAATAATTGCCGTACCAAGCGCAGTCACAACCTCCTGAGCGCTCGATAGCACACCTTTGTAGAAGAATTCAGAGACTTCCAGAGTCAGTCCTTCATCGCTGAATGTCTGCCCGATCAACTCACGATCACATATCGCAACCAACAACGTTCCATCGAATATGTGATTCTTGAGGTACATTATACCGTTCCATGCAATGTGAAATTGGGATATAGATGCCGATTATTCAGTGCTATGTTTATGTTATGCTATAAATATCTATGTCTATAAGTGCGTCATGAGGTGTGGCTCGCTACGCAAGGCTATGTGATTTAGTGGATGGGACAGCGCGGATTTGAACCGCGGTCCAAGCGTCCCAAACGCTCGAGGATCGACCAAGCTACCCTACTGTCCCGCAATAGTAGCTACCGTTACTTGATCGAGCATCGGTTAAAAGTGTTGTGTACTATACTCAGCACCGGCATAATGTGCGATTTTTGTAATTGCCGATTTGGCCATGAATGCACAAGACCGAGGCACACACCATACGATCGCCAATCAGGAGGTTTATTTAATCTTTGCGCCCTCGCGTCTTTGCGTTTTTATTCTTCAATTCAACGCAAAGGCGCAAAGGCGCGAAAGGTGTCATCTCTATTGTCACGTCTTTCGCGTGTGTCAACACATCACTGACACATTTGCAAAAAAAGCTCAGTTTGTGGCGGTGCGAAGTATAACTCAGACCCCGCCCTTACAGAGCGTTCCCGACTTCATATCCTCCTCGTAGAAATCCCTCTCCGTCTTCAGCCCGAGCAGGAGCTGCAGCCGTCTCTTTGTGTACTTTGGGATCAGTTCGAGCGTGCGCTTCAGATACCATCTTGGATACCGCCTTATGATGTTGTTTGAACGATACCAGCCCAGATCATAATAATCGATATTCATCTTCCAGATCAGATGCTGGAGCTCATCCGTACTTATATGTTTTGTCTTCACATTCGCGTAGATGCCATCGTACTTTGTAACATCATCGAGATTCGTGACGAGACCCATCTCGATTAACTCATCGCGAAGCACTGTCTTCGGATACGGGGTCATGATGTAGAAGATCGGAACGTCGAGTTTCAATTTCTTTGCGAGTTCGTAGTTTCTCAGAATATCTTCCTCGGTGTCGTCCGGGTTTCCGCTGATGATTCCGCCAGACACGATGATCTTGTGCTCGTGCAGGTACTTGACCGCCTTCTCCGAGTCCGATGCCATCCCGGTCTTGCCGAATAGCTCTATATTGCGCGGGAGCGCGTTCTCGATTCCGAGAAATACCCCGTCAAATCCGGCTTTTGCCATCAGGTCCACGACCTCTTTACTCTTTGCAATCCCGCTCGTGCTCGCCTGGGTCTGGTAGTATATGTCATCGAGCCCAGAATCGATGATTGCCTCGCAGAGACGCTTCATTCTCTTCGTGTTCAGCGTGATGTTGTCGTCTACGAAGAATATGTTCTGCGCGCCATGTCTCTTCGCGTCCGCTATGTCTGCAATCACCCGGTCGATCTCGTACGTTCTGAAACTGCGCCCGTACATGCGGTCGATGCTACAGAACTTGCAGCCCTGCGTGCACCCTCTGCTCGTCTCGACCACGTCAACGGTATGGCAGAATCCATAGAATCCTTTCTTGAGCAGCCTCGCGCCGCGGTCCGGAAGGTGAATGTCCTTGAGATCAAGAAGCGGACGTGGCGGGTTGTGCACCATCCCCCCGTTCTCCTTGTACGAGAGACCGAGCACGCAATCGTACTTCTGTTCAGGCATCACCTCTACAAGCTCTCGAAACGTCGCTTCGCCCTCGCCCCGCGTGATAAAGTCAATATATGCAATATCAGGGCTCTCAGCAATCTCCTTATACTCAAGTGTCGGGTGGTATCCGCCAAAGACCACCTGTATCTCGCTATCGCATTCTTTGACGGTCTGTGCGACCCTAAGCATGCCCTGATACTGAAAACTCATGCAACTGAGACCCACGAGATCGATGTGGTATTTCCGTATGGTTCTCTCTACGAACTCGTGCGGGTCATCTGTTACATTCAGGTCGGCTATCTTTACATTGCAGACGTCGTTTATGTTTCCGGCGATCGATGTGATTCCGAGATTCGGGATTCTTGCGACGAAATCGAAGTCGTGCTGGACATCCGGGGAGGCGAGCAGGAGTACGTTTATCATAACACCTTCTTCTGTAGCATCAAGAAGTCTTGCAGATTTAAAATCTTACCGCTCAATCAGGCAATACTTATAATGCCAGGATGTGGTAATATCACACATTGCACACGATTCAGAATGGTGAAATCATGCCAGAAATAGGAAAGAAGATACGGCTTGAACGGATCATCGATAGAGCGAGCGGAAACATTCTGATCATTCCGATGGATCATGGAATATCAGAGGGTCCGATGGATGGGCTTGTGGACATCGGGGAAACCATAAACAAGGTTGCAGAGGGTGGTGCGGACGCAGTACTGATGCAGAAAGGGATGATTAAGCATGGGCACCGTGGATATGGGCACGACATCGGGTTAATCGTCCACATGAGTGCGTCCACGTCGCTTGGACCCGATCCGAACAACAAGGTTCCGGTATGTACGGTCGAGGAAGCAATCAAGCTCGGCACAGATGCCGTGAGCGTGCACATCAATGTCGGTTCCGACACCGAATCGGATCAGCTCGAATATCTCGGCGTTGTTTCGGACGACTGCGACTACTGGGGCGTGCCGCTCGTTGCGATGATGTACCCGAGAGGTCCTGCCATACCCAATCAGCACGATCCGGCAGCAGTAGCGCTTGCGGCTCGCGTCGGTGCCGAACTCGGCGCAGACATCATCAAGACCAATTACACGGGAGACCCGGACACCTTCAAGGACGTGATTCAGGGATGCCCTGTGCCGGTTGTGATCGCAGGCGGACCCAAGACGAATACGGATAGGGAGTTTCTGCAGATGATCCATGGCGCGATAAAGGCTGGCGCACGCGGAGCAGCCGCTGGAAGAAATGTCTTTCAGGCGGATGATCCGACACGGATGACACGGGCGATCGCAGCGATCGTGCACGACGGCGTCGACGTTGACAAAGCACTGGAGTTCCTTGCGTAAACCCGGGCAGACGTAACCTGGGGTGATGAAAACTCTCCATATTCGGGTGAGTTCCACATCCCAAAACCTTGCCATTTTTGTTCCTTTTTGTCACCCCGTCCTCAATGGACAATAGATAAGTGGCGCGCTGAATACGGCGC
>JAYEFS010000340.1:0-2290 GCA_034658695.1 Methanobacteriota archaeon
GCCAGACGCTCGGGTGATATAAGCAACACATCAACCTGATTGGAAAACAACTCGTCATGAATCCGTTGCCACTCATCAGTATTTGTGCTGTTTATAGACCGTGCAGTAACTTCAATTCTTTGAGCTGCTTCGAGCTGATTCCGCATAAGGGACAACAAAGGGGATATCAGTAAAGTTGGTCCAGCTCCACGGTCACGTAACAGCTTTGTAGCCAAAAAATAAACCATGCTTTTACCCCAACCGGTACGTTGAACCACCAGCACACGATTCTGATTAAGCAATTGTTCGATGCTTTCCCACTGACCATTACGGAATAAAGCATGTGGATTGTCTAATGATGTTCTTAAATATTGAAGAGCAAGTTCTTTCATTTTGTAATCATTTCCCATTTGTGAGCCCAACAATGATTATATGGTTTCTCTATAACAGTGTTATGCCGCAAAAGTGCGGCATAACACCCCAAGACTATAATTGCCCAAGACCCTGTGTTTGCAACGCAATAAGATGCCTACTGCATGTAGTGTGGGGTGATATACGGTTTCTGTATAACACCCTTTACAAGTTGTCCACGGGGCTCTTAACCCCCTTGCCTCCCTGGTTCAGGACATGAGTATAGATCATCGTGGTTTTCAAATCCTTATGACCGAGTAGTTCCTGGATCGTCCGGATATCGTAGCCGTCTTCTAACAGATGTGTCGCAAAGGAATGCCGGAATGTATGGCAAGTGGCTCGCTTGGTTAGAGTAGCCTTTCTCACCGCACCGGCGACCGCCTTCTGGAGGATGGATTCATGGGCGTGATGCCGCCCCTCTTCGCTCGCCTTCGGGTTTTTCCAGCGGTTCTCTTGCGGGAAAACCCACTGCCAGCGCCAGTCGGTCGAAGCATTGATGTACTTACGATCCAGGGCATTGGGCATTTGAACTCGTCCGCAGCCGTCGTTGAGATCCTGCCCGTGAATCGCCTTCACCCTTCGCAGGTGGTCTTGAAGCTGTTTCTTAAGCGATTGGGGGAGCATGGTCACTCGATCCTTCGCACCTTTGCCGTCGCGAACCGTGATTTCGTTGCGGGAGAAATCAATGTCCTGAACCCGGAGGCGCAAACACTCCATGAGCCGCAGACCCGATCCATACAGCAATGACGCCATCAACCACTTATCGCCGGTCAAATGACCAAGAACGGCCTTCACCTCGTCGCGCGTCATGACCACGGGCAGACGATTGGGCTTCCTCGCGCGGATGACTTCTCCCAAGTCGCCGATTGGCCGGCCCAAGACGTGACGATAAAGGAACAGAAGTGCGGAAAGAGCCTGGTTCTGTGTCGAGGCTTTACGTCCCTCTTGCCGAATCCCTGCGATATGGGCCAGTTCTAAGGAACTGAGCGGCACTAGGCCAGGGTTTCCCACTCTTTTGGCCGTCTAACAACTGAATATATAGCCCGAGCATAGACTTGTCAAGAGAAAATTCGACGAAGATGGCTTACCCTCGTGGTTGAGTGTGCTGCAATACGTGATGCACTAATGCAAATGCGCTCTATCCTCTCTCTGTCCTTCGGACTTACCCGACGGCTCCGAAGCGCCGATCACCAGAAACAGCCCGGACAGGATCACGGCGGTTCCCGCGATCATTGCGGCGTTTATCGTCTCTCCGAGAAGCAGTACCGCGAGAAGGGTTGCAAAGACGGGCTTGCGGTAGAACACTGTCGCGCCTTTGGACGCTCCTACCCGATGAAGCCCCTTAAAATAGAAGAGATAGCCCATGCCTGTGGCGGCGAGGCCGAGGTAGAGCACGCTCAGGAACACCGAACCATTCGAGACGATCAGGGAAGGAAGATGGGCCTCATCCGACAGAAGCAGCGGCACGAACGCCAGGCTGCCCACCACAAAAGTTGTCCCGATCCGCGGTCCCCTGCGATGGTCCGAAAACGCGCTTGCCCAGAACGGTGTACAGCGCGAAGAAAAAGGATGCGCCGACCATCAGAAGCGGCCCCGTTGTCGCACTGTTTAGATTCCCGTTCGGTCGGCATAGAATAATGACGCCCGCAAATCCCGCGAGAATCCCCGATATTTTTCGGAGGGTCAGGGATTCTTTCAACAATAGCGGAGCCAAACCCGCCACAAAGATCGGAGTCATGCTGAAGATCACCGCTCCCTGAGCAGCCGGGACTGTTCGGAGGCCGAGATGAAACAGGGAGGTGAAGACGGCCACGCCTCCGAGACCGAGCAGACTCAGATGAACCCAGTCTCCAAAATCCATCTTTCGGACCATGCGCCACCACGAGTCGAAAGCGGTTCC
>JAYEFS010000341.1:0-2288 GCA_034658695.1 Methanobacteriota archaeon
TCAGTACTTCCGAAACTACCGAGTTCCGAACACAATTCCCAGCCACGCCACCATCCAGCCACAATCACCTCGCGAACATCCACCGAAACTATCTCCAATTCACTCAACTAGTGCAAAGACCCGTCACCTGTCAGCAAAATAATCGGATTCCACCAAAATTTCACCGCATTTCCCAGAAAAATCCTGCCCATCAAAGAAAGCTCCCGCTAACCACGAGCGCGGAAACAATACACCAAAATGGTCGATCAGACCCTAATGCAGATGCTAAACCAGACCAAGGTATTGCCGCGACCGTAACTCTCTATCTTCGTTATAACGCTTTACCCGATTGTAAAATCCGGCGATGGATTGATTGCGAATTAAATCAGATCCTATATGTAAACAATCACGTATTCCTTCGCAAATAGCTGATTTTAGCATGTAAGCCGTGATAGAAACGACCTGTTTCAATACATTCAAACAGTTATGCATGATGCATTGCAGTATGAAAAACGACGATCTCGCAACAAAAGACTTCGAACACGTTCGTATCTTGAAGACTTTCTTCATTCTATATCCGGTTTCGATGGTCCATCGTTTTCTATACTCTTTTGGAATCTTTTTAGTAAATTCCTTCACTGAATCGAATTTAATATTGGTAGCAAAGACAAAGAACTTCTTCTTGTCCTTTCCCGCTCTTCTTAAAGGATCGTAGTTCTTATTGGGCACGAGAACAAGGTAAAACTCAGGGCTACTCTCATCTCTGAATTTGTACTTTATGACCCCCGGAACCATCCCTTTCCATATTTCGAAGTCACGAAGGATTTTTTTGATCCTTTTATTCAGTTTAGCGGGCACAACATAATTTACGTCTGCTGTACTAAGTGCTATGATCGATTGTAAATTAAAGAACTCTCGATCCATCAACACAGTCCCGATAGACACCCCAAGCTGATCTATCCGGTTGATAATACCTTCTATCAGTGTTCCGTAGTTCTTATTCAGTGCTGTGAGATTTATGATATCCAGCGTCAATTTACAATCCCCCACGAGATCTGCTGTGAGGTACGAATATCCCCACGAGGTTCCGTTCTTTGGCTGTATGCCTACAACGCCTTTTGTATTCTTGTCTCCATAATACTGGACGTTATGGAAGTCTATTGCAAGATCCTGCGGAGAATCACTGATGTTTACCATATCGATGAACTCAGAATTCATTTTCCTGTAAAATGACATCATTTCATCGATATCATTCTCTTTTACGTAGGTATGTACAGTATCTGCACACGGAATCCTTGAAATCGGATGCATTGCCTGTAAATCCTGCACTGCTGATTCTATAGAGTTCGAAGACGAAGTAGCAGCGTGCAACAGCACATTGGTCGCATCTTCTGTGCTGTATTCTGCGCCTTCGGGTACTCGTATAAAACCTCCTTCGCCGCAAAGCTTATTCAGGAGTACGGCTCTAATATCTGATTGTTTTATTAACATAGTCGTCCATCACCTCATTTGTTGGGTGATGGGACTATGTTTTATAGAATATAAATGTATTCGGAAGTAGGGGTATTCGGAACTACTGCTTGTATATACTGTTGGTGCGCTGACGATTGAATCAACGAGCAGCGTTGCGATTTTGGTTGTGTCGTTGCGTTTGTATCCCATGGATTAACCCCCGGTCATGCTGGTGTGCCCCGATATTCATATTTGACTCACATCAGCAATAAACATTTCTCCCGCACCGGCTGCGGGATCATCAGCGCACCCAGTGCCGTGACCCCTTCCATCACTGTTGCAGTCTGCGGCATTATCATACTTCCCCACATCATCTCGCGTGTAACGGTCGCCTCAATGCTTTTGAACCGCACACATCTTTTCTGGTGGCTTGAACCAATAGGAGTGGATCGCAAATAAGTAGATGTCATTGTCGGCTTCTGTCTGGCATCTGACCCGCGTCTCTGGCAACTACCAGCACATGCACACTCCCATCTTCTGATGCATAAGCACGCTACCACCAGACTTAACAGTAACAACACGCCCCCCACCCAATTGTTGAACGCACCCGCCCAACATACTCAACACCGCAACACCCAACCACAATCAGTAAGTAGTCGCGCATAATTAAACTGAACACAATCAACTTTTTCGCGGACAAATCTTGTAATTCCATTCACCATGAAAATCGCTGGTTCTGCTGTTTTCTGTGGTCGCTAACAGTAGACCTCGCACATATGGAAATCGTGGGGTTTCGCAGCCAGTTCTTATGGGCATGTACCTCTTCAGAACCGTATATGATGCCGCCTTCTTTCAGT
>JAYEFS010000342.1:0-2279 GCA_034658695.1 Methanobacteriota archaeon
CCTCGAGAAGGCTCACCCGTTCTTCGATGCTTCTCCCAGCATATCCAACTGCAGGATTCGATGGCTCAGCAACTGCGGCGTCCATGTAGTAGGCTTGTGCACGCGGCATATAAAATGTTTGCACTATCAAGTCAGCCCGCAGGCAGCGGCAAACCCGGTGACATTTGCGTCGAACAAAGATGACGCGAGAGTATGTCGCCGCCATCGGGCGGACACGCCACGGGAAGCGCCCGCCCGGCTTGCACTTTTCTTTTTTTGCTTCGAGTGGTTTTCATGGCTGCAAGACAGATCGGGGTAGATGAGGTGCCGTGTCCGCTCGACAGTCGGTGAGTGGATTGGCTCTCGCTCGGGTGCTCGAATCACATAATGTGCCCCCCTGTGTTCTGGCGAGGACGCTAACACAGAATCTCTTTGGCTCTGAGTGCGCTTTTTATCACGTCGAGTTCGCTCTCGATCTCCCCGAATTTGTGGTCCATGTAAGTCTTCATGTCTTCCCGCAATCCGCGGATCTCCGCGGTGGTCTCGTTCTGCGCCTCTCGTAATTCCCTAATCTCCGCGGTGGTCTCGTTCTGCTTCTCGATCATCACGTCCACCTTGGAGTTGAGACTTCCAAATCCATGCTCAGTAACATCAATCAGTTTCTTGAGGTAGTCCGATGCCTTATCCAGCCGCTCATCAGTCTCTCCCCCTCCGACAAGTTTGTAGAAGTCAGCAAAGTCGCCGGTGGCATCAGCATGCTCAACTTCGACATCTACGACATCAATGAGCGTATTTTTAATTCGTATCGCATCGAGAAACTTTCCAAAATCACCGTTTTTGTTTTCCGCGATTATCCTGACCCGCCCGTCATCGAGATTCTGGATGAATCCCGTCAATCCGATGTCTTTTGCGATCCTGATAACCTTTGCCCGGTACCCCACATTCTGAATTCTTCCAGAAACCGTAGCTCTTATTTTATTCATCAAACCCACCTCTTTCGCGGGCGGTCATAAACTTTGTGTTGCTTTACCTGCTGTTGTAGTGTGACTTCCGGCGATTCAAGCGAGAGCACGCCGCAGCCAGAGCGGACACGACACGGGATGCGCCCGTCCCGGCTCGCGCTTTCTTTTTTTCGCAATTGCGGGGGTTCCATGGCACACAGGCCGATTGCGGCAGATTGTGCGGCGTGTCCGCTCGAGAGTCGGCGAGTGGATGGCTTTTTTGGCTGCGGAATCGCAGGTCAAATCAGGATATATGCACCTGGTAGTTACACTCCACACCGCCACAACTTGAGATCTTTAATAATGGAAAACAATAGCTACAGAGACCGCAGGGACTGCCGAGGAGACGCACTCCGTGTTCTCCGTGGCAGTACAATGTGTGCGCCATGAACATCGCAGTTTATGCCGGTACTGAGCACAATCTCGTGGTTCCCACCACAAATTATTGAACGGGCATATCGAATTCACATCAATCGATCCTGGAGTGTTCGTCGCCTGTTACCATGGCTAATCGCGTCCCACAAAACAACGTCCCCAGTTCATCCCCTCCAACAATCCTCCGGATCACACCCTCCTCCCGCCCATTTGCGATCACGAGATCACAGCCTGCCCTCATGCAGACCCTTGCAGCATCGACCTTCGTCTTCATCCCACCAACAGCGAGTCCGGATCCGGTTCTGCCTGCCGCTGCCTCGATCTCCGGTGTTATCTCAGTAACCGTCTTAATCAACCTTGCACCATCGTTATCTCCGGGATTGCAGTCGTACAATCCGTCAACATCAGTTAGGAGGATCAGAAGACCTGCACCTACGTCAACTGAGACCATAGCGGAGAGCCTGTCATTATCGCCAAACGCCCCGGCGATCTCGTCTATCGCAACGACGTCATTCTCGTTGATGATCGGCGTGACGCCCAGCTTCAGGAGTTCGTGGATCCCGTTTCTGAGGTTTTCGTGCTTTAACTCATCCTTGAAATCGTCGTAAGTGAGGAGGATCTGGGCAACGATCCCGCCATAATGTTCGAAAGCCCGATGATACACTCCCATAACCGTGCTTTGCCCAATCGCAGCGCAAACCTGCCTCAAAACGATATCGGATGGTCTCTCCGGAAGCGAAAGTTCATTGCATCCGAGCCCGATCGCACCGGATGTGACGATGATGAACTCATGCCCAGCCCCTTTGAGTTCGGATATCTGCTCTGCGATGCTCTCGATTAACACGTAGTTGAGACCGCCACCAGCATTGGTGAGTGTATTCGTTCCGACCTTGACAATGACCCGATCCGTTCGAAGCGACCTCA
>JAYEFS010000343.1:0-2271 GCA_034658695.1 Methanobacteriota archaeon
CGGACTGCCCTCAAACTGGTAATACACCTCACTTGCAATTTCGTGCGTCCCGACCTGACCACCCAGGAGGTGCATCTCGATTGACCGCACATTATCGCCTGATTCGATCGCCTGTGTGCAGGTGTATATTCCCGCCCCGGCTTTCGCGAATGAACTGCCGGTAACCGAGACACATGATGGTGACTTTAAGATCAACTGGACGGTCATCAGTGGGTTTCCGATCGGGTTTACGGCAGATAGTGTGAAGATCGCATCCTCGCCTTTCTTGATTGCGGTTCTCGTGGTTCCGAAATAGACGCTTGGTCCGGTTCGCTCGACTGTTATGCAGACCTCTTCGAAGCACGAGTTTGATTTTGAATCGGTTGCCTCGACTCTGATTGTGTGCGTTCCGATGAGGAGGGAGTTTGTTGTTACGGTATACGTTCCTGCCTTGTTCTGTGATTCGAGAAGCGCCCCGTCGAGCAGTAATTTTATTGAGGCGACTCCACCGGGGTCATTTGCGCCATAGGTTATCTCTACTTTTTCGCCCTCTTCAAGGAGTCCGTTGTTGTTCTGGTCAATTGTAACTGGCTTATCGATGCGTATCGCAGGTGGTGAGACATCCGCGAGGGCAAGGTGTGCGGTTATCGATTCTGTAACCCCGGATGTGACGTGTACTGAGGTTAGCCACCCCTCGTAGCCATATTTTTCTAGTTTGAGCGCGTGTGCGCCGGAGGAGACATCTGGAATTGTTGTTGGGGTTGTGCCTTTGTATGCACCGTCGAGATAGATGTCTGCGCCAGAGGGGGCGGAGGAGACTGAGATGAAGCCGGTTGTGGGTGCTGGAGTTGAAGTTCGGATTGGAGTAGGTATAGGTGTTGATGTTGGAGCGGGCGTTGGAGTAGATGTGGTAGTTGCCGGAGCAAAGGCATACACGTAGTTGTCATCTGAGCTTATGTAGACTATACAACCAGCCACAGCAGGAGAAGAAACACGACCACTCGTTTCGTACTTCCATTTCTCTGCACCCGTATCCGCATCAAGTGCATACACATGGTCATCCGTTGAACCTATGTAAACTGTGTCACCAGCCACCGCAGGAGATGATACGACCATATCACCTGTTTCATACGTCCATTTCTCTGCACCCGTATCCGCATCCAGCGCATACACATAGTTGTCCCGTGAGCCCGTGTATACTGTGCTACCGGATACGGCAAGGGCATTTAAGACGGAATCGCCTGTCTTGTATTTCCATTTTTCTGCGCCTGTGAGTGCATTCAGTGCATATATATAATTATCCCATGAGCCTATGTAAACGGTGTCTCCCGATACAGTAGGGGAAGAGGAAATATCTCCGCCTGCTTTATATTCCCATTTCTCCGTACCCGTTGCTGCATCCAGCGCATACACACTCCCACAACCAACCCGTCTTATGCTAATATAAACTGCGCCACCCGACACTGTCGGTGAATTTGGTAGATCATCAACACCTAATTCACACTTCCATTTCTCTGTGCCAGTAGATACATCCAACGCGTATAAATACCATGGTGGGGGGGTGCCAAACTGATCTTCGGCGCCTATATATAGAGTGTCGCCTGATACAGCAGGAAATGACCAGATAGCTCCGCCTATTTTGCATTTCCATTTTTCTGTGCCTGTAGCAGCATCCAGTGCATACACATGACCATCACTTGACCCTCTATAGACCGTATCACTAGATATAACAGGAGAGGACCGATAAGTTGGGACTGAACTATTTGTTTTGAATTTCCACAACAATTCAAGCGGCGGCTCCACGCTTTCGCCAGCCACGCCAGTATGCTGCGGATCATGCCCGAACATGGGCCAGTCGGTAGCGCATGATAGCGGTGCAAACAGCACATGAGTCGCCAGCATCAGTACAGCAAAAATAAGCCATTTCTTATCCAATCTAATCATCTCGCAATTTATAATCCTCTAAAATTGGGTTTTTATCTTCCATTATCTTTTGGTATTCTTTAATCAACTACGGCATTCCTCTCTTTGAGAGTTTTCCATGCAATTTTTCAATCGCTGATGTGATTTTGTTGATTTCTTCCGTAATATCGTCATCGCTGATATTTTGATTTTGTGAAATCGTGTATAGGCAATCCTTTATTAGATAATCTAATGCTACAGCGCATTTATAAATTTCTTCATCTATTCTGTAAAGTAGAATATTGGCACCGCTTCTCATTGTAGATTCCAGTGTTTGTGCCAATTTTAATATGTCTTCCAAAAAAATTCGTTCGGTTTCTTCATCTGACA
>JAYEFS010000344.1:0-2264 GCA_034658695.1 Methanobacteriota archaeon
CGTGATCTCGGGCTCACCGAGTATGAGGCAAAGGTGTACACCGCACTTGTGAAGATCAGAAGTGGAACCGCATCGGACATCCACCTGGTCTCAGGAATTCCGCGTTCCGCGGTCTACGGTGCGCTCCGCAGGCTCGAAGAGCGGGGAACAATCGAGGTTCAGTCTTCCAAACCGATGAGATACAGGGCAGTTCCTCCGGAGATTGCCCTTGAAAAACTGGAAGATACTTTTATAGCCGAAAGTAAAAACGCACTTGTTGCACTCGGAGAAATCTATCAAACACAGAAGATAGGGGTGCGAGAAGAGGCGATATGGACAATAAGTGGAATAAAAAACGTAAGCGACAAAATTATCGAGATGATCCTAGGCGCACAGAAGGACATTATCTTCGCGGCGTCCTATCCATCGTTTCACGAAATTGCAAAGACATATCCGATTTTCAAGAATATGAAGGATGTGCTGGCCGATAAAATCGAAGAGGGTGTTACCGTAAGGGTGACTGGCTTGCGAAGCGAAGGACTTTACGATATTGCAAAGGATACCCCGGGAGCAATCATAAGGGCATTTCCGGCAGATAAAGCAACTGCGGGTGGTGGAATACTGATCGTTGATGGGAAGGGAGTATTAATCGCGATCATGAGCGAAAACGCTGATACCGGCATGTACGATCTTATGGCAATCTATACGGAAGGGGTCGGGGCTGCATCGATATTCAAACACTTCGTCGAGACTGAATGGGATGCATCGGTGGCGATATGAAGGAGAAAGGGGGAGGCGGCTTACATCTCGATCAAGGACATTTTTGAGAGGCTCGGAGTATTCATCGAGAAGAATGCAATCCTGATACTCACAATTGCGTTTATTCTCCTCCTCGTATCATTTACCGGTGCTCAACAGATCGAGATGGGGACGGGTACCGATATGTTTGTCGCGAAGGAGTCTCACCTTTACCAGGATTTTGATCTTCTGTACCGGCAGTATTTTGGTACGGAAGCGATCGTGATCATGGTCGAAGGCGGAGACGTGACTACGCCGGAGGTATTATTCGCAATCGACCGTCTAAATATCGGTGTTTCCGGAACAGAGGACGTTATTGGGGTTATAGACCTCGCAAGTATGGTGGAACAGGTAAACCTCGGCGTATCAGGGCGCAGTCGAATCCCCGGTGACGGAAGCGCGATTCGGGCGCTCATCGATACGATACCCGAAAAGCAGCGCGAGATTGTGCTGCCTGACACACGGCATACCGTTATATTTGTAACCATGCCTGCACGGGCAACCGATGCTGAGATGGAAAAGGTACTGTCCAATGTCGAGGATATGGTGGAATGGGCAGCGTTTCCGGCAGCGTATAATACCGTCGTCACAGGCGAACCTGCATTCGGCATCGCCATGAAAAACGAGATGAACTCGAGCATGGGTCCGATCCTTCTGATCGCATCGCTTCTGATGGTGGTTGTGCTCTTCATCGCGTTTAGACATGCACGATGGCAGCTCCTCCCGCTCCCAATCGTCCTTATCGGGATCATCTGGACGTTCGGTGCAACCGGATTTATTGGAATACCGCTCTCGATGGTCTCGATATCTGCTTTTCCGATCCTGATCGGGCTTGGAATCGACTATGCGATCCAGTTCCACAACCGTATCGAAGAGGAATTTGCAAGAAGCGATGATGCGAAGAGAGCGGTAACCGAGACGGTACGGAATACCGCACCCGCGGTCCTGATCGCGCTGATCATCACCGGGCTTGGCTTCGTGAGTTTGTTCACATCAACGGTGCCGATGATTCAGGATTTCGGACTTCTGTGTCTGGTCGGCATCATCTGCTGCTTCTTTTCTGCTCTATTCATTGGAATTGCGGTGATCTACGCGCTACATCGCAGGAGCAGTGGGAAGAATCGCAAGCAAAGGAATAATCACACGGTTAACAAGAATAATAAGGCGGACAGTTCCGCCGAACGGTTTTTCGGCAATCTTGCGGTCTGGGCGGCAAAGAATCCCCTGCTGGTTCTTGGTGTCGCGGGATTGCTCTGTCTCGGCGGACTGTATGCTGACACCTGTGTTGGCATCCAGACCGATGTAAAGAAGTTCGTTCCTTCTGACATGCCTTCGCTTGTCGATATGCACCACATGGTCAAGGTTCTTGGCGGCACTGACCAGTTGAATGTGATTATAAAGGCAGATGACGTGACCGATCCTGCTGTGATCGACTGGATGGATCGGTTTTCCGCACACGAGGTTACACTACACCCCTACATTTCCAG
>JAYEFS010000345.1:0-30808 GCA_034658695.1 Methanobacteriota archaeon
TCGCCTTCAAATTCTTCGAGCCCCAGACAGCTCCGCTTCCAGTGGCAGCAGAAGCATATTTGTCAACAATGGTGGACGCGAATCGGACCAGGTTTTCTCCGGCAGGACCGATACATGCCACGCCGATCTGTTCTCCATGCCTATTGTGAAGCACGTCTGCGATTTCCCAGGTCGTTTTGCCCCATAAGTCCGGGGCATCTCTCAGTTCGATGTTTCCGTCGTCTATCCAGAGGTACTTCGGGCTGCTCGCCCTTCCGGTTATCACAATCTGGTCATAGCCTGCCAGCTTCAGGAATGCAGCGAAGGAGCCCCCGGCGTTTCCATCACCCAGGATGCCGCTGCAGGGCGAAAGGGTGCTGACCGCAATCCTGCTTGTCATGCACAGAGGTGTACCTGTGAGAGGACCAGGAGCAAGGCAAAGGACGTTTTCCGGACCCAGGGGGTCGATTCCAGGCTTCACCTTATCGAAGAGCGTCTTTGAGTTTAACCCTCTGCCGCCTATGAAATTTCTCGCAATCGACTCGTCCAGCGGCTGCTTTGTGACCTTTTCCCTCGTTAGGTCTAGCCTCAGGATGGTTCCTCTCCAGCCGTACATCTTTTTCATCCTCTTCTTGTGTTCATGCAGCGACGAGCGTCGCAGACCCTACGAATAACAGCCATTCGCCACCTCGTGAGGTAGTACTGAGCAGCATTTTAGATAATCTTTTCGGTGTATGCGAAGTTATGTCGAATGACAAGGGGGCGAAGCCGAAGTATATGCTGTGTTATGTTCGTAGCTCCTTGATAATAACGAGCTTCAAAAACAGCAGTATCGGACCGCCACATCCAGGTGGATTAGCGCCTTGCTGCGGTTGATCTAGCTACCTATCCACCGCATCTGCAATCACATTCAACAGACGAAGACCGATTTGAAGCTTGTTATCTTCATCGTACTCAGGGTTATAGGCGGTAAGAGCTGCTGCCTACAAACGAGCCGCAGGATTGCTCTATGATCACAAGACCACGACCCTCATTCACAAATTCACGAGCTTTCGCATGAAATGAGCGAAACTATATACCCCCCCTGCTCCAAGAGATGGAAGAACGAGGCTATCACTGATGATCTTTGAACGAATCAAATCAGCTGGACTGGCTCACAACTCATACCTCATCGGTTCGGAGGGTGAGGCGGCTGTGATCGACCCGCGGAGAGACTGTGACGTTTACATCGAGTTAGCAGAGCGAGAAGAACAGAGGATCAGGTACGTATTCGAGACCCATCGCAACGAGGACTACGTCATCGGATCAGGAGAGCTATCAAACCTAACTGGTGCTGAGGTCTTCCATGGTCCGGGTCTCAACTGGGGTTATGGCAGCACGCTTCATGATGGTGAGGCATTCCGGATCGGGAGTCTAAAGATCACCGCGCTGCAAACGCCCGGACATACGGATGAGAGCATGTCATACGCGCTGGCAGACCTATCTTCTGGCGAAAATGCTGTTATGGTTATGGTCTTCACAGGAGATGCGCTCTTTGTAGGGGATGTGGGCAGAACCGACTTCTACGGTCCGGATGAGGCGGAGAGACTGGCTGGAGCGCTCTATGACAGTATCGTTGAGAAGATTCTTCCCCTTGGTGACGGAGTCATCCTCTGCCCGGCTCATGGTGCTGGCTCGGTCTGCGGTGGAAGTATCAGCGAGAGGGATTACAGCACGATAGGAATAGAGCGATCAAGTAATCCCATGCTCCAGCTGAACCGGCAGGAGTTTATCAGACACAAAACAGCCGAGTATCACGAAAGACCCTCATATTTTAGAGTTATGGAGAGATACAATCTTGAAGGACCGCCCCTCCTGGGACGATTGCCAGTCCCACCCCCGTTAACACCTGCCGAGTTCAATGATTCGATGGAACGAGATTGGGCAATCGTTGTCGATGCCAGAACCCCACCCTCCTTTGGAGGTGCTCATATCAGGGGCTCTTACAGCATCTGGCTGGAGGGGCTCCCTGCGTATGGGGCTCTGGTCCTGCCCTATAACGAGCCTATTTTGCTCGTGCTTGAGTTGCACGACCATTTAAAGCGGGCTGTCCGATACCTTGTGCGGCTGGGCTACGAGAATATCAGAGGATACCTGAGAGGCGGGATTGAGGCATGGTATGATGCTGGCTATCCGGTTGAGTACATGGGTCTCTCAACAGTACACGAACTTAAACGACGGATCGATCGCGGGGATGATTTTCTGGTGCTCGATGTGCGGGATGAGGATGAGTGGAGGGATGGGCATATAGAGGGCGCTATGCACATCTATGTAGGACAGCTTGAAAGCAGGCTTTCCGAGGTGCCGCGAGACCGACCGATCACGGTCGTCTGCAATGTCGGTCACCGTGCGAGTCTTGCCGCAAGCATCCTTATGAGAGCCGGGTACACGAATGTCTGCTGCGACGTTCTCGGGAGTATGAAAGCCTGGAGCGTTAGCGATTTCCCGATTGAGAAGGAAATAGGGGGGTAAATATGAAAAATATGAAAAGCGTTGGTTGGGAGATTCGTTTTGGATTATTTTTGGTTCTATTGTCTGCACTACTTTATCTCCTCCACTATGCCATCTTCAGGGACTCTCATCACATCTTCATCTACATGTTAGGGCATATCGCATTTGTCCCTATCGAGGTTCTGCTGGTTGCTCTGATACTGCAACGGCTACTCGATATGCGGGAAAAACATGCTATGCTAAACAAGTTAAATATGGTTATAGGGGCGTTTTTTAGCGAGGTTGGGGGAGATTTATTGGCTTATTTTTCTGAATACGATCCTAAATTGGACAAAATAAGAAAAGAACTCGTTATTACTGATAAATGGTCTGATCAAGAATTTGTGGATCTCAGCAAACGCCTCAAGAATTATGATTACCGGGTCGATATCCAAAACGTAGATATAGAATACTTACGCAACTCCCTCGTTGGACACAGGAATTTTCTACTGCGGTTATTAGAAAACCCAAATTTGCTGGAGCATGAATCCTTTACAGAGCTTCTCTGGGCAGTGTTTCATCTGACAGAGGAATTGGCTAAGAGGGGGGATCTGAAACAGTTACCGGATACCGACTACGCACATCTATCCGGCGATATGAAAAGGGTCTACACCTTACTGATCCACGAATGGCTGGATTACATGAAACATCTGAAGGATAACTATCCATACCTCTTCTCTCTTGCGATGAGAACAAACCCCTTTGACCAGGATGCATCACCTATAGTAAGATGACGTGTGAATGATCGATATGAAATGATCATACCGGATCGGCAGCATCCGCGGGATGCCCATACGGTTGCACGTAACATTTCTGGCGATATTATTAGTCTTCATCTGGGTATTTAAGGTTCAGGATCATAAAATTGAAGAATATGGGATAATCGTCAGTTTTGGCGGGATGAATGCCCCAATAATGCGGGACATGATCGCATTTTACAACATAATACTCGGCATCTTCAATCTAATCCCTGTATTCCCAACGTATGGGGGCGGATACTTCGCGCCTTCGCGTTATCATTTTATAGTTTAACGCAGAGGCGCAAAGGCGCGGAGACGCAAAGGTGTGATGTTGGCACCCGCGATTACTACACACATGAGGGCTACTGCCATCGACCACATAAACCATCAGAATTGGGGATTTTTGTATACAACTACTGAAATAAACTATGATTGGTATATTAATCTTTGGGCGTTTCCTACGTGCTTCGAGAGTTTGGTCATAGCCCATACACCTCCGAGGCATTCTAACCGTGCCCTTACCCGTATTCGGCACAACCGAAAATTCCAGTGAAATACACACGGGGACTTTTGTTCTTTGCGCCATCGCGTCTTTGCGTCTTTGCGTTATTGTTTTCCAATTTAACGCAAGGGCGCAAGGGCGCAGAGACGCGAAGGGTGGTGCCAATCGCAGTCTTCACGTCTTTTGCGTTGTTGTACATCCAACTGACCATTACGAAAATCACTGGATTTCCAGACAGTGCCCCCGTATTCAAGTATGTCACTGCCAACTGCACCACCTGAGAGACCAGCCACGCTATGCCGAACGTGCCCTGCCCGACCCAGTAAGCCAAGCTCCTCGCGCCAGGCGGTGCCTGCTAACTGCAGGGCGTCGGCGTGCACCACCAGCTCGTCCACCCGGCGCTCGATCTCCGGATCGTCGGTCACGCAACCGGACGCCATCTTCCACGCAGCAATCATGCAACAGCCCGAGGTCATCCGGTGGGATGGGGCGCGTCGGGTATGCATGGCGGTTGGTGTGGCGGACTATGGTGGTATCGAAGAGCGCGGTTTGCCTGAAGGCTGAAGGCTGAAGGCTGCCGGCGTGAACCTCACCACTGCCGACAGTTCCTCGTTGCCCGGCTTAGGATTAGGTCATCTGGTAGCCGTAGCCGAAGTGCCCGGTGGCTATCAGCAAGTTCTCCGGTGCACAGCCTATACTGACATGCAATTCCCTCTGGTCAGAGTCGGCTACCTTTAGCCACCGGGTCGTGTCCATGAAGATCCGAATTTCGTCCTCGCCAATACCTATATCTAATCGCCCCAAACAGAATCCTGCATGAAGATATCAGACCTCCCGCTTCCACCAGACATCATCAAATACTATGAAGGAACCGGTATCACCGAACTCTACCCGCCGCAGGCAGAGGCGGTCGAGAGGGGGCTCCTCGGCGAAAGAAACATCCTCGCCGCGATACCGACCGCATCAGGAAAGACGCTACTCGCAGAACTTGCGATGCTCAATGCTATCAGATCCGGCGGAAAAGCGATGTACATCGTGCCGCTGAGGGCGCTCGCAAGCGAGAAGTACGAGCGGTTCTCCGGCTTCAGCGATCTCGGGTTCAGTGTGGGGATATCTTCCGGAGACTTCGATTCAAGGGACGAGTACCTCGGATCCAACGACATAATCGTCGCAACATCAGAGAAAGCGGACTCGCTCCTCAGAAACGAGACCGAATGGATCCATGGTCTGACAACGTTAGTCGTTGATGAGATCCATCTGCTCGACTCACCTGACCGGGGTCCGACGCTCGAGGTAACGATCGCAAAATTGCGCCGGATCAATCCGAAGATTCACGTAATCGCGCTCTCTGCAACGGTCGGGAATGCGCAGATGATTGCTGACTGGCTCGACGCTGAGTGTATATTATCGGACTGGCGACCTGTTGACCTGCGCGAGGGCGTGTTCCTCGGCGACACCATATATTTCAGAGGTAAAGGGAGTGAGAGCGAGGTCAATCTCTCGCAGAGCCACCGCGACACCGTGATCGCACTCGTGCTTGACACGATGCAGAGCGGCGGGCAGTGCCTGATATTTGACAGCAGCCGTAGAAATGCGGTGAGTACGGCGGTGCGTGTGAGCAAGGCTCTGAAACTCCCGGATAATTCGGATCTTGCCGATTTCGCGGATACGGTCAGGGAAACCGACACCGATGCCGCACGAAAGCTCGCAGACTGTATCGCGCGGGGGGCGGCTTTTCACCACGCAGGGCTCCTTCCGGAGCACAGACGAATCGTTGAGGACGGGTTTCGCAACAACATAATCAAAGTCATCGCATGCACGCCAACGCTCGCTTTCGGGCTGAATCTGCCGTCGAGAAGGGTCATAATCAAGAGTTACCGCAGATACGATCCGAACTACGGGATGCAGCCCATTCCGATCCTTGAATACAAGCAGATGGCAGGCAGATCCGGGCGTCCGCATCTCGATCCATCCGGCGAGAGCATACTGATCGCAAAGTCGTACCCGGAGATGGAGAGTCTGCTCGAGCACTACATCGAGTCAGATCCCGAGGAGATTGCGTCGAAACTGGGAACTGAGAGCGCACTCCGCAGCCACATCCTCTCTGCGATCGCGGGAATGTTTGCGCAATCGCACGATGAACTGATGGACTTTTTGAAGCTGACGTTCTTTGCAGCGCAGCAGGCGGTACAGGGAGCGAATCGGGGAACACCGGACACCTCACAATCGTACCTGCGAGAGATCGTTGACACCGTTCTTGATTTCCTCTGCGAGAACGCGATGATCACAATCTCCGAGGAATCGCTCGCAGCGACACCTCTTGGAAGACTGGTCTCGCGGCTCTATCTCGATCCGCTGGGCGCAGCAATCATCGTTGACGGACTCGTTTCACGCGACTCGGCAAGCGATCTCACGCTGCTTCACCTGATCTGCAAAACTCCGGATGTTCGCAACCTCTACCTCCGCAAGAAGGACTATGCGTGGATCTACAATTTCGCATCCGATCGGCAAAACGAGTTTGTAGAGGTTCCCAGCGAGTCCGATTCCGGGTATGAATGGTTCCTCTCTGAGGTCAAGACCGCAGCTCTTCTCCTCGACTGGACAGCAGAGAGGCAGGATAAGGAGATCGAGGCGAAATTCGGCGTCGGCGGCGGGGATGTGCGGGGCATCTCGGATACAGCGCAGTGGATCATGTATGCGACTGCGCAGATATCCGCACACATCAAAAGCCCGCACACGAAGCTCGCAAGGGATCTCACGGATTGTCTGAAATACGGTGTGAAATCGGAACTCCTCAGGCTTGTAGGAGTTCGCGGCGTTGGGCGGGTGCGTGCAAGAAAGCTCCACGATTCCGGGTACACAACACCGGAATCGCTCCTGGATGCGGGTGAGCAGAGGATCGGTGCGATCGTCGGACCGAAGATTGCGAAGAACGTGATTGCGGAAGTGGAGAGGGCAGAGGTAGAGTGAGTGAGCAGGAGTGGCGTGTATGACCGGATGCTGCCACAGGAGAAGTGTTTATCTGCGATGAACCACATACAAGAGCAGGAGGTTGCAACCACATTGAAACGATATACGCGATATGAACGCGCCAGAATCGTTGGCGCACGTGCGCTCCAGATCTCGCTGGGCGCACCTGTACTGATCAGACCGGACGAAGGAGACCCGATCGACATAGCGGTGCGGGAGCTGGAGAGCGACGCGATTCCAATCACAGTGCGACGAGACACGTACAAGTGATATGTGTAACACAAAGAACGAAAACGGAATCACCGCGTCTGAGATGCGCAGAATCGACATCAATTGTAGTGATGTCGGGTTAGTCCCCCTACAACTGATGGAGAACGCTGGTGCATCTGTTGCACGTGAGGTTCGCGCACGGTTCGCGCAGCTCACGATGGGGCAGAGCGAAATCACAATCATTGCGGGCACAGGCAATAACGGCGGCGACGGGTTTGTTGCGGCACGACATCTTCTGAATTATAATCCGAGCGTTCTCCTGCTCGGGCGTGCCCGCAATATCGCAACCGACGAGGCGCGTCGGAACTGGCAGATACTGGAGAATCTCGGCGCAGATCTTCGCGAGATTAAGGACTCATCCGAACTATCAGAACTGCAAGACCTCCGCGCTGATGTTGTGATCGATGCGATGCTCGGAACAGGTGTGTATGGAAGCGTTCGTGAGCCGGTGTCAAGCGCAATTGACCTGATCAATGCGTCCGGTGCGTTCGTCGTCTCTGTAGATGTGCCATCCGGATCCGGTCCGGACCGTTTTGAGAAGTCTGTGCACGCAGACCTCACGATAACGTTTCATCGGACAAAGGAAGGACTCTCTAAAAATCCCGGGGTCACAGGCGAGATCGTGGTCGCTGATATCGGGATTCCTACAAGTGCTGAACGGATCATCGGCACCGGAGACCTGCCGCCCGAACGATTCCCAAAGTCGCACAAAGGCGATAACGGGCGGGTGCTCGTAATCGGAGGCGGCGCTTTCACTGGTGCGCCTGCGCTTGCCGCACTCGCAGCACTGCGAGCAGGCACAGACTGGGTGACGGTTGCTGCACCGCGGAGTTCTGCTGCCGTGATCGCGGGTTTTTCGTCGGACTTGATCGTTCACGCATTATCCGGGGATTATCTGGTGCACGATGATCTGGATACGATAGGTGCGCTGATTCGGAGGCACGACGTCGTTGTGATCGGAATGGGGCTCGGACGCAAGAGTGAGACCCTGCAGACGGCATCAGAGATAATCGAGTCAAATCCCGGAGCACGGTTCGTAATCGACGCCGATGCGCTACATGCGATTACGATGCCGCCCTCAAATCGGGAGGTTGCGCCGATCATAACACCACATGCCCGCGAATTTCAACTGCTGGGCGGAGAGGTGGTAGCGGACGTTGATGAGCAATGTGAACTTGTGAGGGACTTTTCCGCAAGAAACAGTGTTGTTACAGTTCTCAAGGGGCATATCGACATCATATCGGACGGAAGGGAGATCCGGACGAATCACACAGGGAATGCCGGGATGACTGTCGGCGGCACAGGTGATGTGCTCGCGGGCGTGATCGGGGCGATCTTCGCGAGAAACGGTGCTGCTGCCGCTGCTTCGGCAGGTGCGTTTGTAGCAGGGAGTGCGGGCGATCTCGCGTCTCTGGAGTTCGGATGCGGGCTGCTTGCAACCGATGTTATCCGGTGCATTCCCGAGGCGATGCGCAGGAGATGAGTACAGCCTGAATTCTGGCTTTTTGGAGACGCTTTAATGTCTTCCGGTCGAGTCGAAAAATACGCTAAACCGCATCTGTTTTTTGTAACTTTTTGTAGCTTTTTGCCGCAGAGCGCACAGAGGTCACAGAGATGCCTTTTTCGCGCCCTCTGACCGCTCGCCGACTCCATTCGGAAAGTGACAGCACAGTCACGTATCTGGGGAACATATCAATCCGGACGCTCTGACTGCGATTAAACTGCCAAAGTTCGGCAGAACAATGACCACTGAGTTCGAAAAGGGGCGGCGTGAACTTGTTAGGGATGGTTGGATCATGATTACTCAATATTATATAGACATCCGCGTATTAAACCATGCGATTATACAGGATTACACAAGATTAACACAGAAATCTTGTGGTTCCCACCACAAGTTATTGAGCATGTACTGTTAGATCAATGGATCATGAAGCTCCGTCTGCGCGGACGGGGAGGAAGTCACATGAAGATCACAACGGTCTATGATAACGAGGTATATCCTGAGGCATCTGCCACCGGACTTATGAGCGAATGGGGTTTCTCCTGCTTAATAGAGGTATCCGGTGAGCAGATACTCTTTGACACCGGCGGGGACGGATCAATTTTGCTGCACAACATGCAAAGACTGGGAATTGACCCCGAAGACCCTACGATGATTGTGCTCTCGCACGAACACTGGGACCACACAGGGGGCTTGTCCGACCTTCTCACGACGAACCGCGATTCTGAGATCTATCTGCTGGCGTCATTCTCGGAGTCGTTTAAGAATGAGATCAAAAATCCAGTGATAGAGGTACACGGACCAGCAGAGATATGCGATCTGGTGTATACCACAGGAGAACTCGGCACATCCATAAAGGAGCAATCGCTGGTGCTCAAAACTGCGAACGGCATGATCGTACTCACAGGATGTGCACACCCGGGAATCGGGGAGATCATGGACGCAGCATCCGGATTCGGGGAGATATACGGAATCATCGGAGGATTTCATGGGTTTAGCGAGTATCACCTGCTGAATGGCGTGGAGTTCCTCTCTCCGTGCCACTGCACCCAGCATCTAAGCGAGATCGTCTCGCAATTCCCGGACACATACCATAAGAACGGTGTTGGCAGGGTGTTTACCTGTGAGTAGCATGAGTCACCTGTTCGGTCCTGTACCATCCCGCAGGCTCGGGAGGTCGCTTGGTCTGGATATCACGCCGTACAAGACCTGTACGTTCGATTGCATCTACTGCCAGCTCGGACGAACCACGAACAAGACTGTGCAGAGGCGGGAGTATATTGCGAAAGATTTGATCCTGGATGAGCTGCGGGATTTCTTATCAGAGGGGTGTGGGGACGTCGATTATATCACCTTTGCCGGATCAGGGGAGCCAACGCTCCATTCGGGTATCGGTGAGATGATCGATGCGATCAAGACGATGACCGATATCCCTGTTGCGGTGATAACCAACGGATCGCTCTTATTTCGAGAAGATGTGAGAGGCGACCTCTCAAACGCTGATATCGTGCTGCCGTCGCTGGATGCTGCCACCACTCCTGTATTTCGTGCGGTGAATCAACCGCATGAGAGTCTTTCAGTGGATCAGATCATCGAAGGGATCAGGATGTTCCGGGAGGCGTTTGAAGGTGAGTTCTGGCTTGAGATTATGTTTGTACGAGGTATAAATGACGGACTTGACGAAATAACGGCGCTGTCGGACGCAATCTCTATAATAGATCCTGACCGGGTTCAATTGAACACCGTTGTGCGACCACCATGCGAGGATGTCGGACCTGTGGACGAGGATGAGATGGTTCGGATACAAGGGGTGTTTGGCGGGAATTTTGATGTTGAGATCATCGCGGAGACGCGAATCGAGGTTCGTGCGGATATCCTGCCACTTTTGGAACGGAGACCGCTTACGCTGGATCAGATCGCTGGATCGCTTGAGATGCACCGGAATGAGGCGGCGAAGTATCTACGGGAACTTACAGAGCAAGGCGTGATCATTGAGACTGTGCACGGGGACAAACGGTACTTTGGGGCGAATCCGAACCCATCCACTGAACCACAAAGGCTCTTCGCTGCTTTGTATGAGTAACACGAGCGCCTATTTGCTGAATGGGCATCGGTGCAGAATAGTTATCCAGGAATAAAACAGGTAGAATAAAGACACAGAGAGATGTAACCGATTTTAAAATGAAATTTGCGAGTAAGGGTCAATAAGAACGCGCTTATCGATAATTACTCACAAATTCAGTCTCGAAATCGGTTACATCCATCTATGACCCCCCACGGGTCCCTCTGTGGGTGCTACCAGCGTTCTATCGTTATGCCATCAATTGCATCAAAATGCAGATCGCGCGTGACTGCAGTCAGTCCGTATTGCATGGCGATCGCCGCGATCCATATATCATTCTCTGGGATCGGTCGCCCCTTTTTCAGCAACCCATTCTTGATTCTGCCATAATGCCGTGCCGTGGTTATACCGCAGACAAGTACCGCACTACTGGACGCGAAATCGTTCAACCTGACACAATTTGCATCAGTTTCTGTAGACCTGTGCACTCCAAAGTAAAGCTCGCCGAGCGCAATTGCAGGTATAAATACATGCTCTGCCTTTGCCAGATGTTCTTTTACAGATACGTCATCTGCAAAGAGCGCAATAATGATATTCGTGTCCAGAAGTTTACCAGTCATTGATATCAATTCTTTCACAGTAGTCTTCGATCGCTCGCTCCATGACCTGCAGATCGTCTGCCCTGATAGTACCGGCAAAGCGGAGAAGTTGACTGCCTGAACTTCCTACTTGAACCGTATTTACAAGCGTTCTGGTAAAATCTAGCACGTGGCATTGCCAGTCGTATGGTAAAACTTCGAGTTGCTTAATGATCTCTACTTTGAAATCCATCATATTCATCTCCTCAAACAATGTGTGTCGGATGGCGCATAACCTTTTTGGGGCGGCATGTAGCCGTGCATGGGGCACCTCTCGACAGCAGATGTCTGATGCATTCTGCTGTAGGGTGTATGAAGGGGGTGTGGTCGGTCGCGTGTGTTTTCGGATACTACCGATGAATTTTCGCTACAAAATCCACGCAAAAAATCCCATCATCGCGCCCGCCACGACACCACTACCTTTGCACCCTCAACAACCACAAAGACCATCGCAGAGACCGCAAGCACAATTCCCCAGTCATGCGGACCCAGCGGGACCGTGTCGAAGACCAACTGCAAAGACGGGATGTACAGGATGCATAACTGTAACAGGGCACACAGAAGAACCGCACCGAGCAAATAACGGTTCGAGAAGACCCCGATTGTGCCCATCGGATAGTGTTCCGACCGGCAGTTGAACGCGTTGAATAGCTGGAAGAAGACGAATGTTGTGAATGCAAGTGTGCATGCATATTTTTCATCGGGTCCATGTGAGAGCGCATACCAGAACACAAGGATAGTTCCGAGAAACATCAGTATTCCCGCCCCCGATATAAATTTCAACACATCCCCTGTTATGATCGACTCGTTCGGGTCTCTTGGCGGGCGGTTCATGGTCTGGTGGTACGGCTCCATTGAGAGTGAGAGCGCGGGCGGACCGTCCATCAGCAGGTTCACGAAGAGTATCTGCAGCGGTGCGAGTGGCAGTGATTGGAAGAGGAGCAGTCCTGTGAAGATGGTCAGTGTTGCGCCGATGTTGGTGGATAGCTGGAATCTGATGAATTTTTTGATGTTGTCGTAGATGCCTCTGCCTTCTTCGACTGCGTGCGCGATCGAGACGAAGTTATCATCTGTTAAGACCATATCTGCTGCTTCTTTTGCCACGTCGGTTCCGGTAACCCCCATCGCAACGCCGATGTCCGCCATCTTGAGCGCTGGTGCGTCGTTCACGCCGTCACCGGTCATCGCCACAATCTCGCCCTGGTCCTGCAGTGCGTTTATGATCTGCACTTTATGCGCTGGCGAGGTTCTCGCATAGACCAGTGCGTCCCAGCCCGTTCCCGCCTCCGTTCCATCCCCCCCGCCATGTCCCGTTCCATCACCCGCACCATCCCCGGTTCCAGCGTCCAGGTCAGGTCCTGTTAATATCTGTTCCGGGTGTTCTGAGTCGAGAATGCCCAGGTCAAGTGCAATCGCCCTTGCAGTATCCTTGTTGTCACCTGTGATCATAACTGTCGTGATTCCAGCTTTTCTGCAGGTTGCAATCGCCTCCTTAACACCGGGACGTGGCGGATCGATCATCCCCACCATGCCCGCGAATACCAGATCGCGTTCATGCGCTCCTGCCTGTTCAGCCATGTCATCGAGCGGTCTGTATGCGAGCGCGAGCACGCGAAGCGCATGTGTAGTCATCTCCTGATGCGCGTTTCTGATCGCGTGCATAGCATTCGCAGTCATCCGAACGATTTCCCCCTTCCTGTAGATGTGTCCGCACATCTCAAGAACCGAATCGGGCGCACCTTTGACGCATGCCACGTACGCAGAGCCGAACGTCTGGTGCGAATCCTCGTGCGCTGTTGTCATCTGCTTGCGATCAGAGTCGAACGGGACCTCAGAAACCCGTGGATACTGGCTTGCAAGCTTCTGTCGGTCGATATCTGCCTTTGCTGCCGCAACAACCAGTGCGCCCTCTGTCGGATCGCCCAGAATCTTCCAGCCGTCGTCTTTGTCTTTGTCTTTGTCTCCGCCCCCCTGTTGTACCAGGGATGAATCGTTGCATAATGCTCCGATCTCAAGCGTTAACCGTAAGGATTCGTCGTTTATCTCTTTTTCCGATTCAAAGTCTCCGGATGGTGCATACCCCTCGCCAGTGACCCCAATTATTATATCGTCCGTGTATATCCTCCGCACGGTCATCTCGTTCTGTGTAAGCGTGCCGGTCTTATCGGTACAGATCACGGTTGCGCAGCCCAGTGTCTCGACTGCCTGAAGCTTCCTCATGATCGCATTCTTTTTGACCATGCGCTGCACGCCGAGCGCAAGTGTGATTGTGACCACTGCAGGCAGCCCTTCCGGAACTGCGGCAACAGCGAGACTGACCGATGCAAGAAACATCGTGTTCGCCGCAATTCCACTCATAACTCCTGTTGCAAAGACTATGACACATATTGCAAGCGCAGCGACCCCAAGATACTTCGCAAGCTCGCCCAGCCGCTTCTGGAGCGGGGTCTCTCGCTCCTCTGTCTGCACCATCGCAGCAATCTTACCGAACGCGGTCCTCATTCCGGTCTCGGTTACCACACACATCCCGCGTCCGTAGGTCACGATGGTTCCTGCCTGCACAAGGTCTCCTGCGGTGCGGTTCACAGGAACAGACTCTCCGGTGAGTGCGGACTCGTCCATCCGCAGTGCCCCTGACGCTACGGTGGCGTCCGCCTGCACACGGTCCCCTGCTGCAAGCAGTATCAGATCGCCGGGCACAAGTTCTGCTGCATCCAGCATCCTCTCGGAACCGCCCCGTATCACGCGTGCCTGTGGCGAAATCATGGATTTTAGCGCTTCAAGAGCGCGCTGAGCACGGTATTCCTGGATAAAACCAAGTATCGCGTTGAAGAGAACAAATCCCGTGATCACAATGCCGTCGAGGCGTTCGCCAATCAGAAACGATATGGCTGCCGCAACAATCAGTAAAAGAAGCATGAAATCCAGGAACTGGCTTGCAAGAATCTTAAGAGGCGTTGCTCTTTTTATTTGTTCCAGCTCGTTTCTCCCGTGTTCGGCAAGCCTGCGGACTGCTTCCTCATCGGTTAGTCCCAATCTGCCTGACCCGGGATCCTCCTGGATTGTGTCGGTGCCAGTGTCGGTCTCCGGGTTGGGTTCGTTGGAATTGTTCATGAGTGTCATGGATGCAACGAGTAATGGTACACTTACTATTAATGGGAACTCACAATAAGTAAGTTATCAGCAGAAGGTGCCACGCTCCTGTGATGTGTTGGTGCAAGATATTCAACAAGAATATCGCGAATCGGGCGAATACCACGAATTTTTCACGTTCGTTGGTACACACCGCATATTTCCAAAATTTCCGGTATGTAGGCATTTCATGCGCTCGTAAAAGTGGTGATTCGTGTGGTTCGTAAAATTCGTGTCATTCGTGATTTTGACCGGATTTCTTGTATACCATCTACTGAAATAAACTATAGCTGGTATATCAATTTTTTGGGGATTCCCAAATAAGATCTCCTGCATAGTACAACATGATCACCCACGAACCGGGTTCGGTTCCACACCTACTGTCACGGAAGACGCAAGAGATCCCAAATATTTACAAACCAGCAGTCCAAACGATTCTCATGGACGCACTGCCCGAGTATCACCGCATTGCTGCTGGAATTGAGCAGGCACGATTTCTGGTTGCGAAGAACTTCCCTGTCGATTTCAATCCCGATGCACCACTTGCCGATCTCTGGGGCGTACACAGCGATGCGATGCACGAATTGCGCAGGTTAGAGAAGAGCAAAAGACCGGAGGAGAGATCCCTGCTCGATCTCAAGAACGTGATTGCCGCTCGCATGCTTGAAGACTGTAATTTCTGCGATAGGAGATGCGGCGTAAACCGGAGGATGCGGCAGGTCGGATACTGTCGACTCGATGCGATATCGAGGTACTCGTCAGAGTTTCTCCATTACGGGGAGGAATCCGAACTCGTGCCGTCGCACACAATCTTTTTTTCAGGCTGCGTATTCTCGTGTGTGTACTGCCAGAACTGGGAGATCTCGACCAATCCGGATATCGGGGTTCCGATTCTTCCAAAAGAGGCTGCACAAACCATTTCGCTGAGGCACAGTCTCGGTGCAAGAAACCTGAATTTTGTGACCCCGACACCGCATCTCCACACCATACTGCGAATTCTTGCCGAGACAAAGACGAACACGCCGGTTGTGTGGAACTCGAATATGTACCACTCCGAAGAAGCCGCAAAGCTCCTCTCCGGGGTCGTGGATGTGTATCTCGGGGACTTCAAGTATGGGAACAACTCATGCGCAAAGAGATACTCGGATGTCGATCATTACTGGGAGACGGTTACAAGAAATTTCCTGTGTGCCTACGATGATTCGGAGATTCTGCTGCGGCAACTCGTGCTTCCCGGGCACATTGAATGTTGCACCGCTCCGATTATCGAGTGGGTGCACGAGAAGATACCGAATGTCAGGTTCAACCTGATGTTTCAGTACCGACCCGCGTATCTGGCGCACAGGCACCCCGAGATCAACAGAACGCTCACCGAGGGCGAGCGCCTGCGTGCCTCGGAGTTGTTGGGATCTTGATATCGATATTGCTCAGATCGATTCCGCAATCTTGATCAGTTCCACCTGGTCGAGTGTGCCAGCCAGTATGTAATAGCGTTCGGAATCATGCCACTGAAGCACACGAGTCTCACCGAACGGACCTGCAATCATTGTCATGTTGCAACTCTGCCCACGAACCGCTACTGTCTCGGTCTCGCCTGTGGGCGACGGCTGTTTTACGGATTCGTTGTACGCGCTCTCTGCCAGCTGGATTGCTGTTAACTGTTGCGACATGGCATCGTCGGTTGTGTTGTTGGTGTACACGATTGCCACGCTCTTCTCGGACATGGATGCCGGAGCTGCCATAATCTCACCGATCTCATAACCCTGTGGCAGGTATGCGGGCTCCTTGATCTCAAATGTAACCGTTGCCTGCGCATCCTCAAGCGTCATCGATTTCGGAGCCGCATCAGCCATGCTGTCCATCGACTCGATGGTTGCGCCTTCCGGTGCCTCGAACTTGAATGTGTCATCAGAAATATTCGTGTTGACGGACAGGTTCTGATACTCAACTTCCATGAGGCATTCGCCGTCCCGGTGCGTCTCGATTTTGAGGGGCATCCAGGTTTCTTTATTGACCCAGATCTCCATTGACATAGGCATGGACATCCCAGTCGGAGTTGCCGTGAGCGTGTAGCATCCGTGTCCGGCAACGGTGTCGGATCCGCTCTGTTTGAGCGTGTATGCAGTCGTTAATTCATCGACGAACTGAGCAATCATAGACTTATCCGTCTGTTCCTGCTCAGGAATGGACATCGTCTTGACTGAATTGTCAAGAGGATTATATACCCATGCGTAGGTCCCATTTGAGACCATGACCTGCCCGGCAATCTCGGATGGCGCCATATATTTCATCCTTGCCATGCCCGGCTCTTTGTAAGCGTACTCCATGACCACAGTCTCAGCTGCGCCGGTGGCGCTTGTGTTGCCTACTATGGATATAGTGCAACTGAGGTCATGCACGCTGTCCTGCTGTTTTTCCATATTCTTTGCAATCTGCTCGCCAGTGAGCGCGGAGTCAGTGCTAACGCATCCCGATATCAAAAGCGAGATTGTAGCGATTGCGATCAATAGTAAATGTGTTGTTTTCATCAGTGAACCTGTTCAACTGGTCTTTAATAAGGTTGCGGTCATCCAACGAACAATCGCCTTTATCACATCCGGATCATATATTCAAGCAACGATGATTGATACCGAGTTCTTCAACCAGCTGAACCGGTTCTCGCTCATGGTGCGAAAGCGGGTCTCGAGCGTGTATGCGGGCAGCAGGCGCGCTGTTTTGCAGGGCAAGGGAATCGAGATCGTCGGGTACCGCGAGTACATGCCAGGCGATGACATCCGGACGATCGACTGGAGGGTGTACGGAAGGACCGAGAAGCTTTACATTCGCAAATTCGAGGAAGAGAAGAACGTGACCACACACATACTCCTCGATTCAAGCAAAAGCATGGATTATTCGAGTTTAAGCGATGGCACAACAAAATTCGACTATGCAGCGATGCTTGCGTGCGGATTCGGGTATCTGGTGGCAAGAGAGAATGAAAAATTCGCAATATCTACGTTTGATGAGGAAATCGACATTACCCCCCCAAAAAGAGGGCGCGGGTATCTGCTTCACACGATTGACAGATTGAACAAGCTTCAATTGCAGGGAACAACGAGATTCGACCATTGCACATCACAGTATGGCAAGATGATCCGTTCAAAGTCGCTTGTGGTCGTCATATCCGACTTTTTGACCGATCTCGACTCGATACGCGCAGGACTCTACAGACTCGCACCGAACGACCTGATCGTAATCTCGGTCTACGATCCTACCGAGTACGACCTTTCAATCGAGGGCGACGTGAAATTATACGACATGGAGACGAACGACATCAGAAAGACATACATCAGCCCGAAATTGAGACAGGACTATAAAACGCAACTTGATTTGCATTTTGGGGGGATAAGAGAGACTTGCATGCACATCGGTGCTGATTTCTTCTCGTTTGAGACAGATCTTCCGATATTCGACGCGTTCTTCAAGACTGTGAAGGCGAGATAGGGGATATGGGCTGGACGATGGATGGTGAACGGGTATGGCATTTGCAAATCCACTGGCGCTTCTTGCTCTTTTGAGTCTCATTCCGATCGTAATTCTGTATCTGATCAAACCGAAACCACAGGAGATCAATATCCCCTCGCTGATGTTTATTATGGATGCGGAGCGGAGAGAAAATCGATACCAGACGATGCTGAACAAGATCGTGAGGGATCCCTTGATGCTCATGCAACTCCTCTTCCTGATCCTGCTTTCGCTTGCGATGGCAGCCCCATATTTCCTTGCAACCGAGACCGTGCGCGCGGATCACACCGCAATCATTCTCGACGCGTCCGCATCGATGCAGGCTGAGGATCCGAGCAGGTTCGATCTTGCGAGACAAGTCGCAGAGAAGTTCGTAAGCGGGAAGACGAGCATTATTCTTGCGAAGAACAAGCAGATCGTCGCATTGCAGCGGGGAGGGCGTGCTGACGCAAAGGATACGCTGCGGCGTGTCCAGCCGGGTGCAACCACCGTAAACCTTGGCGATGCGATCATTCTCGCGAAGAGCATGATCGAAGGCGGGGATGGTGGGGGGGAGAAGGGAGCGATCGTTGTTATCTCTGACTTCGCAAATGTTGATTTGGGCGCGATATCGGCGTCAAAGATGCTCGCAAATGCGGCTGGAATCGATGTTGTCTACAAACAGGTCGGAAATGATGTGGATAACATCGGGATCACGTACGGAAAGTTGGAGCGAAAAGGGGACAAATATGAGTATTTCTGCAATATCAAGAATTATATGGCTAGTACGAAGACAGTACCGGTTGAGGTGTCCCGCAACGGCAAAAATATCATAGGCGATAGTGTAACGATACCTGCACACTCAAGCGAGCTCTTCGCGCTCACTGATCTTGAGCCCGGGGCGACGGTTGTTGCATTGCAGCACGGGGACGCGCTCTCGGTTGATGATCGCGCATACATAGCGATTCCAGAGATTGCGAAACGAAAGATACTCTTCGTGAGCGAGAATTCAAACCCCCCTGCGAAAATAGCGATTGGTTCGCTTCCTGACACTGCGTGTTCGCTTGTGAAACCACCGGTTCTCCCGGAGTTTGGAAATTACGACATCGTTGTTGTCGGAAACATCACAAAGGATTCGCTTCTTCCGGGAACGTTCAATGATCTCGCGTCGTTTGTCGGATCTGGCGGAGATCTTGTGATCCTTGCATCGGACGGCATCGGCAAGATCGAGACCAGTGGGCTGCTTCCGGTGCGCATGCGCGCATCAGAGAGCGCAGGATCAACTGTTATAGACAAAGGGATTCCCACAGAATTCACGAAGGATATCGCATTCGATGATATCTCGGTCACAAGACATCTCAAAACAGAATCACTCAACAACTCGATCGTGACTGCCTATGACGGCTCTTCGATGCTCGCATATCAGCAATCAGGTGCCGGTGTCGTTCTGTATTCCGGATTCGGAGAGGGCGATTCGAGGTGGAACGATTTTCACACGAGGGTCGATTATCCGATCTTCTGGAGGCAGGTCGTGGACTGGATGAGTGGGGTTCTCGGAATCGATGAATATAATGTCAAAACAGGAAGGATGTACCCGCTGGGTGGGGAACAGGGCGTGGGAACGCCATCCGAAGCAATTCTTCACACGGATAACCTGCTCTTTGACGATTGTGGCTACTATCAGATCGGAAAGATGGATATTGCCGCAAATCTCTACGATCCCGTGGAGTCCGATCTCTCGGTCTCGATGATGTCAGAGGAAGCGCGCACACTTGAGCCCGATCTCGTCAAAGCAGAGGTTGAAAAGGAGTTGTGGAGCTATCTGATTCTTCTCGTGATGTTTCTCGCCGGTTTTGAGCTGTATTATCTCAGGGCGAGAGGCGAGCTGTGATAAACACCCATGCTCGAGATGCTGGTGGCTGCCACGGGATGTCAATATAGCATCAGTCAACATTATATACCAGAATAGCACTCATAGATTCAGTGGTATAATTGCCTTATACAATCGAATACATACATGCAAGAGAAATACTTGATTCCCGCGGGAACCCTACAGTCGAGATCGATCTTGCTACACCTAGCGGTTTCGGGCGTGCCGGTGTGCCATCTGGTGCATCGACAGGAACGAACGAGGCACTTGAACTCAGGGATGGTGGTGACCGGTATCGTGGAAAAGGTGTTTTGAAGGCTGTTGCGAACGTAAACACCGTGTTGAGAAGCGAGATCATCGGAATGGATGTGCGGGATCAGCGCGCGATCGACCTGACGATGATCGATCTGGACGGCACTCCAGGCAAATCAAATCTTGGCGCGAACGCCATACTTGGCGTCTCGATGGCTGCTGCAAAGGCTGCTGCGGATTCGGCAGACCTTCCACTCTACACGTATCTCGGCGGCACCGGCGCATACACACTGCCGTGCCCGACCATGAATGTGCTGAACGGAGGGGAGCATGCCGGAAACGAACTCGCGATTCAGGAGTTCATGATCCAGCCAAGGGGTGCATCCACGTGCGTAGAATCGGTACGAATCGGAGCTGAGGTCTACCACGAGCTCAAGAACATACTGACAAAGAAATACGGATCAGGCGCAGGCAACGTTGGCGACGAGGGTGGATATGCACCACCGATGGACCACACCAGCCAGGCGTTCGATTCGCTCATCTCGGCTATTGAGGAGGCTGGTTACACCACAACAGAGGTCACAGTCGGAATCGATGCCGCCGCATCCGAATTCTTCGAGAACGGCAAGTACGCAATCGATGGCTCCATGCTTGACAGTGGCGAGATGCTTGAGTACTACCTCGACCTGATAAAGACGTATCCGATCCTGGTAATCGAGGATCCGTTCCATGAGGATGCGTTTGAGGATTTCGCTGCGCTGACGTCGGCAACAGACCGAATCGTGATCGGCGACGATATATTTGTGACCAACATCGAGCGGCTACAGCGTGGAATTGATGTCGGAGCCGCGAATGCACTACTCCTCAAGTTGAATCAGATAGGAACCGTGTCAGAATCCTTTGATGCGGCGAGACTGGCGCATAGAAACGGATACCGGGTGGTCGTGAGCCACAGGTCCGCTGAGACATGCGACCACATAATCGCTGATGTTGCTGTTGCGGTTGGCGCAGATCTTTTGAAGACCGGCGCGCCAGCCAGATCAGAGCGAGCATCCAAGTACAATCAGCTCATGCGTATTGAAGAGGAACTTGGTGAGGCAGCAAAATTTGCTCAGCTATGAGAAACATATATATACCATATATATGAAATGATTAATTGGGTGATGTGTATGAGTTCATTTCGATCGAAAATCAGAAGACGGATGCAACGATACCTTGAGCTGGATAGTAACGGCATCAGATATGCCGTCATGAACACAATCCTCAAGGTCAGGAGTGTGACTGTAGACTCTCTCTACGACATGCTTTCAAAGAAGTTCGATGTTACCCACAAAACGGTCGCATCGATGGTTGGATATATCCATTCCAAACTCGGCATCGTGCGTGCGTACAAGCAGTCGTACAAGACGCACATCGTCTACACGCTGCGCGAGGAGTACGTTGATCTTGTGAGATCAGTTTTAAGAAGATCTACGAGTGTGAGCCATCAGACCGCTGTATGACACTGGTAAAGGACGCTCCCCGCACCTCGACCAGTTTTGTCATCAGATCGGACGCAAATACGAGAGTAACCGTCTCTCGTGATCCGTTCTATGAGTTGATGCGGCGCTTGTTTCAGGACGAGCGCACAGCGATCAGAGCAGAGCGATTTCTTGAGATGATTCTTGAGCGGGAGGCATCGGGAAACCCGATCCGGACGAATGAGTGGCACCGGTTACTGGACGAGTTTGAGATCAGCCGATCGTCATTTTATGCCATGCGAAACAAACTGCTCGGCGCAGGGATGATCACGAACAAGAAAGGCGTATACCGGGCATCGGGTCAGTTCAGCAAAGATCTGGTCGATATGGCGAGATGGTGGTGGGTTGCGGTTTTGAAGCGGGATCTGGGTGGGTTGTGAGAATTCACGAACCTCAGAATCAATCATACACCTGATGTGAATTAAGGGAACTAAAAAAAGTCAGGCGATGCAGAAGACCGAAAACTCGCCTTCCGCATCTACCTCTATCGCTTCACAGTTCGATCTCGCCAGCCACTGCCCTATTAACAATCAGCGAATCAAGCGAGGTGACTCTACAATCTCCGTTCACATCCGCGACTTCCTTCCATTCGCCGGAGGTAGCCATCTCGAGCACAATCGTGGCATCCACCGTTGTGACTACATCATCACCATTCACATCGCCCATAAGCGATGGTGATTGCGTCTCGAAGAGCTCATCCATCGGCAAATACATGAATTTGTCCTTGAGTTCCCGCTTGATCAATTTGAACGCCTTCATCTCATCCGGCGTTGCAGTTCCTGCTTTGCACTTCTTTCTGAGTTCGAATAACTCGTCAAGGAAGACACCGTCCTTCACACGAACCGTGACAGATTCTCCTGTCGATGTTCTCGTGAAGGTGTAGACATAGTTCTCCTTCGTGAGATTCTTTGAGTCTGTTCCTTCCGGCATCCCAACCGTGTAGTCTTCTGTCGAGTTGTTCAGGATGTAGAGGAATGTTGCCTCGTGTCCGTCAGACGGATGAGCGCTTGTGATTTCGAGATCGCACTGGTCAACATCGCTCCAGACCTCAGATAGTGCAAACTGCGACACCCTGAATGAAACCGCCACGCAGAGGCAGAGTTCACCATCATCGTGACCTGCTGCTGCCCCCTCAATTGTGATGTTCACAGTCTCGCCACTCTCACTGTCATAGACCGGGAACGCGAGGTCTGTAAACTGCTCGCTCGCCTTAATCTCAATTAAGTCCGCAATCTTCGGGTGCGGCAGAAGCGCATCGCCATTGTAGGCGTACGTCAGGTTGGCGAGTTCCATCTGCGGGATGAACGTCTCCGTGAAGAAGCCCGAACTGACCACAAACGGGACAATCAGAGCACCTGAGGTCGTGGACACATCTTCAACGACTGCTCGCGCCTTGATACCCGGATGGAGTGTCTCGTTGTGGAATAAGAACGAGTAACGAACACCCGCAAGATCGAGCGCAGGTTCTTCGCCGCTTACGAATCTCAGCCTGAGATCGACCTGTTCTGCAAGCGATTCGGAGTCATTGATCCACCCTGCAATGTCGGTCTCGTCATCTGCCCCGTGTGCGACAAGAACCGCAGTCTCGCCTTCCGGGTTTGTGAAGAGCGCCCGCACCCGGTCGGCAAGAATCTCGCCTGCGAGCCAGTGATCATCGATCGCTCCGGTGAGCGTGATTGCGGCATCAGTCTCGACTGGCACGAGTTCCTCTTCCTCAGATCCGCCAGGATGTCCTGCGACAGCCATTCTTGATATGAAGTACTTGTCGCCCCTCTGAACTACTGATCGCCTGACCTCTTTTCCGCGGGCAAACGCGGTCGTGCTTGCATGCTCCTTAGCGCGGCTCATAAAGCCCATTCCGGAGATGCCTACGCCATGCCCGCCATCCGCATCGTGTGCGCCCGGAAGCGAGTCCCGCAGTCCGAGCACATACTCGATCTCTGCGATGTGATCACTGTGCGACGAGACAAAGAGCGGAACTGTGATTATATTCTCAACACCGTGTTTATCGAGCCTCTCGACAGCGGCGTTGATCGTCTCGCCGGGCACAAACTCAAGGAACCCGAGTTCCACAGGATATGGCATGTCCACATTACAGGCTGCCGCCCGAACCGGAGCGCACCACGCCCCGTCAGGGCTTCCGTGTGCAACCACAAGGATTCCCGTATCAAACTGTGTGTACACAACCTCGGAATCGAATAGCTCGTCCACAGGTAGGTATAGGAATCTGTCCTTGAGTTCATCTTTGACCAGTTTGAACGCTTTCTTCTCATCCGGTGTTGCAGTTCCTGCTTTGCACTTCTTTCTGAGCTCAAATAGCTTATCCGGGAAGACATCATCCTTCACACAGACCGTAACAGAGTCTCCTGTCGATTTACTCGTGAAGGTGTAGACATAGTTCTCCTTTGTGAGATTCTTAGGGTCTGTTCCTTCCGGCATCTCAATCGCGTAGTCCGCGGTCGAGTTATTCAGGATGTATAGAAACGTTTCCTCATGTCCGTCAGACGGATGAGCGCTTGTGATTTCGAGATCGCTCCGGTCAACATCGCTCCAGACTTCAGATAGCGCGAACTGAGATGCTCTCCACGAAACCGCCACACAGGGACAGAGTTTGCCACCCTCGTGACCTGCTACTGCCTCCTCGATTGTCAGTTCAACGATCTCTCCGTTCTCGCCGTCGTAGACTGAGAATGATAGATCGGATACCGCCTCGTAAACCGAGATATCGATCCACTCCGCAAGAGCCGGGTGCGCTGCGAGCGTTTTCTCGCTGTCGTAGAGATATGTGAGATTTTCGAGCAGTGCCGGAATCTTTCTCTTTGTGTGGTAGCCCGGACTTAAGATACGCGGCAGGACAACTGGCGTTGAATCGCTAGATATCTCTTCGACAACCACCCTTACTGCAAGATCCGGGTGAAGCGTCTCGTTTAAGTTTATGAAGGAATAACACACCCCCATGATATCGAGGTTGTGGATATGCCTCAACCTGAGAAGCGTCTGTTCAGCAAGCGACGCACTGCTTTTGTTCCACCCTGCAAATATCGCCTCATCATCACTCACACCGTGCGAAACGAGTACAGCAGTCTTGTTACATGGGTCTTCGCCAAAGTCTGCGGCGTGATCAGCAAGAATACTGCTGATTATCCAGTGATCGTCCATTGCTCCGGTGAGCGTGATGTTTGCCGTGGTGTTGACCTGAACAAGGTCCTCTTCGCCAGGGATCGCATCTCTCAGTCTGAGAATATACTCAATCTCGCGTATGTGGTTACTGCATGACGAGACAAAGAGCGGAACTGCGACAATCTCGCTCACGTTCCATATATTGAGTTTATCAACAGCATCCTCGATTGATTCACCCGGAACCTTCTCCAGGAATCCGAGTGCCACCGGATACGGCAGGCTCACGTTTGCAACAGTCGCACGGACAGGTGCGCACCATGACTCACTCGAACTGCCGTGTGCGATTATGAGGACGCCGGTTGTCGTTACCGGCATGAATGTAATCTCGGAACTTGCCACAGTCTCTCCAGCCATGTTGACTGCGCTCCACTCCGAAATTTGCGTTGTGTCATCAATGATTGTCAGACTCTCCTCCAGAACAACCGCTTCAGAGATGTTAAGTTCCAAAATACCGTCTTCATGAACCTCTCTCCCCTCATAGCCGTTGATTGTCAGGTTGGAGTATCCGATCTCATCGCCTTCTTTGATTGCGAACTGTTCTCTCTCATCGTCCCACCATGCGCAGCCTGTATCAGTTGCCTCTGTCTCGCCCATCATGTATTTGACAACAAAATCCGCGCTTGTTGTGCCGTTTAAGGTAACTGTTCGTGTGCCTGCGATTGGTGTGGTATTGTTGCCGAGGGTCATCGACCCCTCGAATATCCAGCCGCCTGAGAGTGACTCGAAGAGTTCCTCGGGGGTTATTATACCTTCCGATGGGCGTTTTACTCCGACCATCGCTCCGAGCGCATCTACCTGAGTGCAGAGGTCGTCCTGAACAACAACAAATTCCATGAGTATGCCCTGTAACTCCTGTGCATTCGCACAATCGGGGTCCAGAGAGAGGGCTTCGTCGACAAGATCGCTCATTCCGCCAACGGCTTCTTCAAGTTCGTATGTCTGCGTCCAGAGGTCTTCCACCAGATCTCGTATCGCCCCCTCGTTCTCTTCGGAGTCTTCTGCGAGTTCTTGAAGAGCTCCGGCAGTCTTGTAGAGCGTGCCCACGCCATCGTCAATTCGGTGGAACTGCACATGTATCCCATCTCCAACATCGCCAGAAATGGCATGCGCGGGCTTATTCATCTTCCTTGTTAGCTTCTTTATCTGAGAAGCGCTCTCGTGAATCTCTTCCACTACCGCCTGAATCCCTGATGAGACCGGTTCCCCGTCAAGAAATCTTTGAAGCGCATCTGCATGCTCCTTGATATTGTCTACGACGCCTTCGAGATCATATATGGCATCGGATGCGGTCTCGGCGTATGCCCTGTGCGATTCCGGTACTGTGGAGAGAATCTGATCTTTCAAAGTGTGACAATCTTTTAGAATCTCTGTGCAGTTCGCAAGATAGATATTGATCTCATCTATTGCCGCGCCCATCTCCGTTTCGTTTGCCGTAGGGTCATCACTGAGGTCTTCAAGAGCGTCTACCTGCTCCTGGATATCCTCTGCGAGATATAGCAGCTCATGTGACGCCACATGAACTTCCTCGGAATCGGCCCTCAGGTCTGAATCCAGCGTCTCGTCATCTGCAATCTTCTCTGTGCTGTTGTGCAGGACCATGGTTGTGTTCGTCATCTCACGAACCTGCTCGCCGATCGCTGCGATCTCCTCCTGAATCCCTGCGTTGTCTATCGCTGTCTGTATCGACCCATCGCAATAGACGTTCGTTGCACCTGCGCTACCGACGCAGGTGAGCATCAGTACTACGAGCAAAATAACATTCACATTAATATACTGTTTCGTTATGCCTACATTCCTCCTGTGTTGTTGCATCGAGTGTGGTGTCCCGAGCACTCCAGAGGAGGCGGTTAGGTGTATAAATAACATACCCTAATAATATTAGGTTTTAGATTTAGATCCTAGAAAAGTTAGGTGTTGTGGAAAAATCCTAGTTCCCTCCTGCAAGTTTGCGCCACCACCAAAACCACATCCACTTGAAACGAGGGCGAGCCAGAAATAGCATTGAGTATTGCACCCAGAACGCCCAGCCCGAGACTTTTTAATTTCTTCTGGTTAGATATGATCAAAAGAATTACGAGTAAATTTTCTGGTTCTAACGTTTTCTGTGGTCGATAGCAGTAGCATAGGGTGATGAAAAGATGTGTCTACCCCAAACTGAATCGGTCCCATTTTTGTTCCGTTCTGGTACTGGGACAAAAGCATCGCTCCAGGTAGATTGAACTGATTGCCACTGGTTTTTCTTGCACCGTGAAAGAATTGGACTGATATTTGAGGTTCATAATTGGACTAATGAAACTACTATATCAAACTGATCCCATTTTTGTTTCTTCAGTACTTGATGCAAAGATCTTACAGTATGTGATCACTCATCGATATTTGTGAAACACGCCGTATTCAGCATGCCATTTATCCATTGTCTATTGCGGACGGGGTGACAAAAAAGGAACAAAAATGGGATCAATCTAACGGGCTGGATGAACGTCTTTTCATCAGCCCAGCAGTAGCCCACCCTCACGTTGTAGTAATCGTGGGCGACACTCCTTCGTCTTTGCGTCTCTGCGACTTTGCGACTTTGCGACTTTGCGTTAAATCAGAGGAACGCAAAGACGCGAGGGCGCAAGGGCGCAAAGGTTGGAAACCACAGAATCCATTAGAATCAGTAAATTTTTATGTAATTAGATTCGTATTATTCGTCCATTCGTCTAAATTCGTGATTTTATCACGAATAACACGTTTGGACGAATCCCACGAATTCAATATCGACTGATTTGAAAAAGCTCGGGTCTGTTCCGATGTGAGGTATAGCTAAACACGTATCAGAACTTCATATCATATTCGAAATGGAGCACACGCGCAATTTTGAATCAGATTGGCATAGATGCGGATTCGCTTTTTGGCGGCGATTTGGACACTTGTCTGATTATTGATGAAACTCCATTTTTATGGCACTGTCTGGAAATCCAGTGATTTCCGTAATGGTCAGTTGGATGTGCAACAACGCAAAAGACGCGAAGATTGAGATTGGCAACACTCTTCGCGTCTCTGCGCCCTTGCGCCTTTGCGTTAAATTAGAAAACAATAACGCAAAGACGCAAAGACGCGATGGCGCAAAGAACAAAAGTCTCCGGGTGCATTTCACTGGAATTTTCGATTGTGCCATTTTTATTCCAAACTGGCGAAGATGTGATCCACCGCAACATATTTAAGTAGACATACCATCATCGATCAATAGGTGCAGAAATGAGATTATTGGCAATATCAGACCCACATGGCGATTACGCGCAGATACCATCCCTTGTGCGCGAGGCAGGGGCTGTTGATTGTGTGCTGGTCGCAGGCGACATCACCAATTTTGGACCGGATGAACTGACATACGAACTGCTTGATCTGCTCGAACCACTTAACTGTCCTGTGCTTGCAATTCCCGGAAACTGTGATAACAGGAGCATTCTCGGCGTCCTCGATTCCTCGAGAGCCGTCAATCTGGACAATGCGGTGCACACCCTTGAAGATGTTGTCTTCATCGGCATCGGCGGCTCGAACCCAACGCCATTCAACACAACCTTTGAGCGATCCGAAGAAGAGATCAAAACGATTCTGGACGATCTGTTGAGACGGGCAGACTCTGATGGCAGAACAGTCGTGCTATTATCGCATGCACCCCCGAGAGACACGCTCGACAGGATACCCAATGGAAATGCCGGAAGCGAGGCGATCGCAGGTGCCATCGGCAAAACTGACTTGATCGTGTGCGGACACATCCACGAGGATCAGGGCACGATTGTTAAACGGGGCACCAGGATCGTGAATGTCGGGCAGGCATCACAGGGACAGAGTGCGATAATCACAATTACGGATTCAATCGAGGTTACGTTCAATAACATCTGATCTAAATCGGAACGCTGTCGAGACCGGATGACCCTGTGGCAGCCCATGTCGCTTCGCAAGATTTATAAAAGATGAATCGTCTGAATATATAGAAATATCAGGTCGGCAATGAATGAATAACGACAGAATTCTGACGATAATAATAGTTCTTTTACTGCTAATCTCAGTGATTCCCATCGCGATAGTAGCTGATGATGATAATGACAATGATGATGCTAATGTGATCCTCGATCGAGAACTGGAGGTTGGTTCCGGTGTCGCAATTGAGCACAGCATAAAAATAGAGGTCGTTGAGGTGAAGACAGACATCGTCGATTGTGCAAAGTTACGCATATCGAGTTACCAGAAGCCTGCGAGGGTGATATCTATATTCACTGGTGATAGTCCCACCGAATACAAGACTTCCAGCGGTGCCAGCATATATATCGAGGTGCTCTCGGTGTATGGCGATTCAGTCTCCCTGAAGGTCACAGGACCTGATGACTGGAGAGTTACCAATTATTACACCGTCGAATCCGAAGACGAGGAAGAAGAGACGAAAGAAGAAGCAGCGACCGTCCCGAAGCTCGATATCACTAGAACGTTTGATACGACCGTCTCCGAACCGGGTCAGGTGATTGCGGTAACAATCAAGATCAGGAACACCGGAAACGGAACCGCAACAGATGTTATGCTGGACGAGTCCCCTATCCGGGGCACGTACAAGGAGGATTGCCCCACAACAATTGAGGACATAGCAGCGGGAGAGACCAAGAGGGTGAGCTATACCCTCAAAATAGTGGACGCAGAGCCTGGAACGTATGAACTGAGCCCGAGCATACTGAATTACCAGAGCGAGTCGGACGTATCCTTTTCATCCGAATCAAAGACGAGTGTTCTTGAGATTACAGCCGCGGAGGTTCTGCTACCAGATATTGAGGTCTCAATTGAGCCGGTTGACAGCATCATGGCATGCGGCGACGATTTTCCTATGACGGTCACGATCAGAAATGTCGGGAATGCAACGAGCGGGATTGTCACAATCAAGAGCAATCTACCTCCTGATGTGCAGGTGGTGAGTGGCGAAGACGATCCGGTATATGAATCAATCGAACCCGGCGAGAGTGAGGAGTACGGGATCACGCTGCGCACCCATGGCGAGGGCAAACACATAATTGATGTTCAGGCGATGTGGGCGGATGGAGAAGCCGTTGACACAATCGAGTTCTGGGCAGAGAAGTCGGGTCTGGAACAATATTACATCTACATTCTGGCAGCGATTCCGATACTCTTATTACTGTTCTGGGCTATGAAGAGACGTAAGGATTATTCCTACTGAGAAAGAGACGGATTGCCATGCTGAACATACTTATTCTTGGACTGGGACAATGCGGAAATCGGATACTGGATGCGATCAACCGCGAGGCGTTCGGAAGCGGAGGGACATTCGCGAAGTACTACTCACGCCAGAAGTTTCCGGCGTCGGTCAAGACGATCGCAATCAATACAGCGATCAACGATCTGAAAGAGCTGAATGACACGCTCGCAAAGGATCGTCTGCATGTCCCGCACCTTCATGGTGTTGGCGCAAATCGAATCATCGGACAGAAGGTGTTTAAAGAGAATAAGGAGATGATTATGGGGGAGATCGATAAAAGAGGGTCATTTGATCTCATATTCGTTATCACGTCCACTGCAGGCGGGAGTGGATCGTCATTCGCGCCGCTTCTTGCCAAAGAATTGAAAAAGACATACAACGCGCCCATAATAAGTATCGCAGTGCTCCCGTTCCGGGAAGAGGGCTCCATTTTCCTGCAGAACACGGCTTTCTGCCTGCGGGAACTCGTTGAGATGGATGCCGGTGGGGTACTCCTTGTGGACAACCAGTATCTGAAGAAATACGCCGGCGATATCAAGTCAGCGTATGACAGCATCAACACCACGACAGCGAGACGAATACTCTTTCTGATAGAGGCGCTCAACAGCGAAATGCTGATGGTAACCGACCTCGGCGATCTCAAGACCGTGATGAACGGAGGAATCGGTGTGGGAACGATGGGGTTCTACGAAGCATCCAAGGAAGGCACCATCAAATCCGCCATTCTCGGGAGTTTTAAGCCAAGCGGGCTTCTCTTTCCAGCGAATGTGTATGAGGACGGTGCACGTGCGATGCTTGTGATCAAGGGCAACAAGAAGTTTCTTGACCTTGACCTGATCACAAAGACCGTGGAAGAACTCTCAAGAGAGGTGGGGCAGGTATTCAAGGGAGTTCTCATAAAAAAAGGAAGACCCAAGGTTTTATCACTATTCACA
>JAYEFS010000346.1:0-9906 GCA_034658695.1 Methanobacteriota archaeon
AACGCAAAGACGCGAGGGCGCAAAGATTGAAAACCACAGAATCCCTCGGAATCGGGCATTTTCAAAATGAGAATTGCTGGGTATAGGGTGGTCTGCCTGAACATCTGCTGTCTGAACATCAGTGATAATCAGATACTTGCAGCATTATGCTATACATCGTATCTAATCTGCAACAGACCAACAGGTTTATATGGGATGCTGCTGGATAGACAGAATCATGAGATCGGTTAGTATGGTAGAGATAGGTGTAAATTCGCGCATAGGGAAGTTTGTTCTGCTCGGAGAAGATCCGGCAGACTCGGACACAACACTTACGATAGGCGATAACGCGGTCATCAGGTCGCATTCGGTGATCTACCGCGACATTGTCATCGGAAATGATCTACGGACCGGGCACAATGTTCTGATCAGGGAAGGCACGAGAATCGGCGACAATGTACTTGTAGGCACAGGAACGGTTATCGATGGGCATACGAGTATTGGTAGCCACGTAAGCATACAGAGCAGGGCGTACATCCCGACAAACACCGTTATCGGTGATTATGTCTTTATCGGTCCGTGTGCAGTGCTCACGAACGACAAATATCCGATACGAAAGGATTATGAACTGTGTGGACCCACACTCTCACGAGGCGCAAGCGTAGGCGCAAATGCCGTGATCCTCCCCGGTGTTAAGATCGGAGAGGGTGCAATGGTGGCTGCTGGCGCATGTGTCACAAGAGATGTGCCCGACTGGAAACTGGCGATCGGGTTCCCGGCAGAGATCAGGGATCTGCCAGAGGATCTACGGGTGCGGAATACGATATAAGGCTGAAGAGAGGTGAGATAATATCATGATTCCCATTGCAAAACCGATGATCGGATCCGATGAGATCGATTCCGTAGCAGAGGCTATGAAATCCGGTGGACTGGCGCAGGGACCCCGTGTGCAGGCGTTCGAGGGGCAGTTTGCGGATTACATCGGTGTTTCCCACGCGGTTGCGGTAAGTTCCGGAACAGCAGGGCTGCATGTTGCGCTCCTTGCACACGGCATCGGCGCGGGCGACGAGGTTGTGACAACGCCGTTTTCATTCATTGCGACGGCAAACGCTGTTCTCTTCACTGGAGCAAGACCGGTCTTTGCAGACATCAGCGAGGATTACAACATCGATTCCGAAGCGATTCTGCAGGCGATAACGCCGAAAACAAAGGCAGTGCTTCCTGTGCACCTGTACGGTCGCCCTGCCGAGATGAAAGCGATTCAAGAGATCGCAGAGGATCACAATCTGGCAATAATTGAGGATGCGTGCCAGGCGCACGGCGCAACATGCGGGGATGATTGCAGAAAGGCGGGATCGTTTGGTACCGGCGTCTTCAGTTTCTATCCGACAAAGAACATGACAACAGGCGAGGGCGGGATGATCACAACCGACGACCCTGAGATTGCGAAGCGGGCAAGGATGCTCAGGGATCACGGCTCAAGCAAGCGGTACGTTCACGAGATTCTCGGCTACAACCTGAGAATGACTGATATGGGTGCGGCGATCGGTCTTGTGCAGTTAACAAAGCTCGACCAATTCAATTCCGCAAGAAGAAGGAATGCAGCACGTCTCACAGGAGAACTGAAGAATATAGCGGAAATAACGACGCCGGATTATGCTCCGGGTCACGTATTTCATCAGTACACTGTGCGGGTTGCAGGTGGTGCGAGGGATGATCTGGTGACACATCTCAAGGAGAATGAGATCGGAACCGGAGTATACTACCCGATACCGATTCACAGGCAACCGCTCTACCGGAAACTCGGGTTCGAGGAGAGTCTTCCCGTATCCGAAAGATTCGCAGAGGAGGTTCTCTCGCTCCCGGTGCATCCGGCAGTATCAGATGACAATCGAGATTACATAATCAAGATGATAAAAGAATATTTCGAAGATCATGTTGAGGTGAAATCATGAAGGTTGGAGTAATTGGCGTCGGCGCGATGGGGCAGCATCACGCCCGCGTGTATCACGAGATGGACGGCGTGGAATTGATCGGCGTATCAGACGTTGATCGGCTGCGTGCAGAAGAGATTGCTATGATGTATAGGACACAGGCATTCACCGATTACAGAGAGCTCCTTTCATGTGATCTTGATGCGGTGAGCGTCGCTGTGCCGACAACGCTGCACAAAACCGTTGCGATGGACGTAATATCCGAGGGCGTGCATCTTCTCGTCGAGAAACCGATCGCAAGCAGAATTGAGGATGCGGATGAGATGCTGTCGGCTGCAAAGGACGCGGGCGTGCGGCTGATGGTCGGGCACATCGAACGCTACAACCCGGCGGTCGCCAGACTGAAAGAGATCATCGATTCTGGCATGCTCGGGGAGATCGTCTCGATGAGCGCACGAAGGGTTGGTCCGCACAACCCGCGCATCCGGGATGTCGGGATCATTATGGATCTCGGCGTGCATGACATCGACACAATCTCGTATCTCTACAACGAGAAGGCAGAGAGCGTCTATGCGATCGCGGGCAACGGCTTGCCGGACTCGCATGAGAACCATGCAGGAATCCTCATGCGGTTTGGAAAGAACCGCGCTGGCATGATCGATGTGAACTGGCTGACCCCGCACAAGGTGAGACAGCTCACAGTTGTCGGAACAGACGGGGTCGCATATCTCGATTACATCGCCCAGACCGTGGAACTGCATGATGGCGACTGGATCAGATCGGCAAAGGTTGAGGAGAAGGAGCCTCTCGCAAACGAGCTCGAGTACTTCATCGGAACCGTCGGGAATCAGAGGGCGCGGATCTTCGAGGACGATGGTATGTACGTGCTGAAGACCGCGCTTGCCGCGATACAGTCGTACCGCGAGGGGCGGCTCGTTGAGGTTGGGTGAGTTGGGATTTTGTTCGTTTCTGTGGTGGATGTTCTGCTAGTTAGATACATATTTAGCCAATCCGATGCCTGATTGACCGCTACCTTTAAATATGATGGCGAAGGTGGATGACACACATTCGTGTTAGAGATGATGAAGATGAAAAGCATATACAGAAAAACCGGACTGATTGTGGCAGTGCTGGCGCTGCTTGTTGCTATCTCCGTGCCGACTGCGATGGCCGCTCTTGAACAAATAAGTGCTACATGGAATGACCCGAATATTGAGGCTACAGCTGGGGATTTCCCGTTTAAAGATTCCAAGTATTACCAATTCAGGTATTATGAACCCGGGACAAGCTATGCGGATGGTGATAGCTATCATATCGGTACGATATGGCTCGCAAATGCGAGCAGTCCCCCGCATACAGAGTATTTCAACGTGTCATCTTCGGGCGCAGAAAATACTATTGGTGAATGGACGGTTTGGCTGTTTAAGGCCGGGACAAGTGGCTCAACCCCCGAACCCATCGATTCCGATCGTGTCTGGACGACGGTCGATGTACCCATCCCGGAATTCGCCACGATCGCAATTCCCATCGTTGCGCTGCTCGGACTCGTTGCATTCTACCGCAGAAAGCAGAAGAAGTAACATCGGGAAATCAAGTCTCATTTCCCACACCCTTTTCTTTTTTCCCACTTAACCATATTGATGACCCCTCTCGATGAACGCCTGAACACGACCGCGCTCGCCACGATCGCAGGAATCGCGCTCGCATACATCGGCTCCTTCTTGCACCCGCAACTATCGGCAATCGCACTCCTCTCGATACTCCCGCTCTACTTCGTGGTCATGCGCAATCACGCGCGCTACGATCTCCTCGAAAAACTCTGGCATCTCGACGGCGCATGGAGATACGTCTTCCCGTTTGCGATCTATCTCGTGATGGGCGATCTGACACGCGTAATACTCCCTGGTTTTGGGGAATATCACATCTACATCACCTACTGCCTGCGAACCATTGCCGTCGGCTACATCCTGGTCAGACACCGGAGCCTGTACACGGAATTTGCTAGATGGCGGCTCGACGGCACCTCGGTTCTCATCGGAGTGGTTATATGTATCCTCTGGGTTGGTCTTGAGGGGCTCTATCCAGTGTTCTCTTCCGCAGACGTCCATTATGATCCGACCATCTTCGATACGACCGCGTTCGGATTCCTGGTCATCATGAGATTCGCGGGCAGCGTGCTCGTTGCGCCGGTAATCGAGGAACTCTTCTGCCGGTCGTTTTTGATGCGGTATGCAATCGATTCCGAGTGGCAGAATGTGCCGATCGGCGCGTACACATTCGGATCATTCGCAATCGTGACGCTCTTCTTCGGCTTCTCGCATTTCAGGTGGCTTCCCGGCATACTGACAGCGATACTGCTGAACCTGCTGCTGTACAGGACAAAGAACCTGTCTTCGTGTGTGGTTGCACATGCAACAGCGAACCTTCTGCTGCTTGCGTACGTGGTCTATTCCGGTGAATGGGGCTTCTTCTAATCGGAGACTTGTAAACACTGCCGCGCCATATTTGAAGGAGGGGTTTCATTCAATCTCCGAAAGAGATGTGCCATAAATATGTAGTAGGGATACCTAATTATTTGTTGCAAACCACTCATTGCACATATCCATCTTGAAATCGGCTAGCTACGATCCGGAATTCCGAGTTCACAGACAAAACTCACAAGTTATAAATAGTAAAATATCTATATGGTGTCCCATAAATAAAGTTCCAATTCATGATTAGATCCGCATAGAACCGCCCGGGTGGGACTGCCACGAGAAGAGTTCGGAGATCCGATGTTTTTCATTACGCGGTTTGGTTTGAGGGTACTGGCATGAACGATACATTTAAATACGATGGTATAAACGAATAGTACGCGTATAACTCGCGTATAGAAGTGACACACCGAAGATGTAACAAACGGTTGTGATATATACTGCTTTCTATTATATATGCGCATTGAGAGATGGTGGCGGTGTATAGTAGCGCTGTGTGAGGCCCGATGCACAAAATGGATGGTAGGTGCGAAATGATGAAAAGAACACGATCGATAATTCTTGTGGCAACACTACTGTTTTCAATGGTGGTGGTGCTTACCAGTCCCGTCTTGGCTGTAACAAACGACGATTTGGACAACTACGATTCTTCTTATGAGGATCCTGTAGATACGGGTGAGGATATGGGCAGTCCCGCGTGGTATGGGACAATTACTGTCGACACTGGAGACGTGAGGTCAGGCTGCAAAGTAGAGCTATTCAAGGAAACGTGGTCTCCGCATGGTTGGTGGAAGATTGGTGAAAACACGACTGATTCATCAGGCGCGTATCTGATAGTGCTTCACAAGTCGATGATACTCAAAGGGCACTATGTCATGCGAATATCAGACGTTAGTACACGTGAAATCTATGGGCGGGATATCGGCGATTCCCAGAGTGGTGATTGGGGCTATGGAGTCCCAATTGAAGAGATGTGGAACTGTCCGTGGAGTCAAACCACTGGTAGTCAACCCACTGGAATCCGTACTATGTTGGCTGAAGTAGTTAACCAGGCCGCCGCGTTCGTTACTGGCGGTCGAATCGGTGGGGATTCAGCCACCGGCGAGACGCCACCCACTGATAGTCAAACAACTGACACCCAAACCACCGATAGTCAAACAACGAGTATTCGCACTGCGCTGACTAAAGTCGTTAACCGGGTCGCCGCGTTCGTTACTGGTGGTCGGATCAATAGTGTTTTAGCCGCTAGCGAGACGTCAGACGGCAATAGCGAGATTAATAGCGAAATTCCGGAATTCACCACAGTAGCCATCCCTGTAGTTGCGTTGCTCGTACTCTTCATGCTCTACCACAGAAAACAGAAAAAGTGAACCAGAAAATAAAACCCAATCCCGCCCCATCTTCTTTTTTCAGACTAACGAGTGACCACAGAAATAGACCCCCTAAGCGAACGCCTGAGCACAACTGCACTCGCAATCACCATGCCCCATAGTTTTGAGAAATAATCTACATCGCTCACTGCCTGCGGACCTTCTGCTACAGGTAGGTGGTCTATGCAGGCGAATTGGGATTCTTCCGGATCGAAAACTATTAACCACCACAACACCATTCCACAGAAGAACGATCTGAGCAGGGGGTTTGCACACAGAAAGATTAATAGAATATCTCTTGTATGCTACATGCAGGTGGAACCATGAAGATCTACGGACAGCCAGAAGGCAGAATCAGGCAGGCAGTCGCGTCGGGCGATGTGACGATTGCGGTCTACGGACTCGGGAAGATGGGTCTCCCGCTCGCAGCGGTCTTTGCGGACGCTGGCGCACATGTGATCGGCGCTGACATCGACGAAGACGTCGTTTACAGCATTAATCATGGAATTTGCCACGTGACAGGCGAGCCCGGGCTTCCTGAGCTCGTGGAGAGGAACGTCGGTTACGGGCGGCTCTCTGCAACGTCTGATCTTGTGCATGCGGCAGAGGCTGCCGATGTGATGGTTATACTCGTGCCAACGCTCCTTGATTGTGACAATAAGCCCGATATGTCGATCGTTGAGTTGGTCTGCGCGGATATCGCAGAGGGGCTTAATTCCGGTGATTTCGTGATTCAGGAGAGCACGGTTCCGCCCCGCACAACACGGAATCTGATTCTTCCGTTGCTTGAGCGATCCGGTCTTTCTGCCGGGGATTTCGGGGTTGCGCACTGTCCTGAGCGCACCGCGTCGGGCAGGGCAATCATCGATATTACTGGCGCATACCCAAAGATCGTCGGTGGAATCGATGATGCGAGCAGAGAGACTGCAAGAGCGCTCTATTCAACGATCAACAAGAAAGGCGTAATTTCCGTGAGCGATGCGACGGCAGCAGAGTCTGTCAAGGTCTTTGAGGGCTTGTATCGTGATGTCAACATCGCTCTTGCAAACGAACTCGCCATGGTGTGCGACGAACTCGGAATCGATGCGACAGAGGTCTTCGATTGTGCAAACACGCAGCCGTATTCGCACATCCATGTGCCCGGATGCGGCGTTGGCGGGCACTGCATCCCGGTCTACCCGTACTTCATAACAGAGACTGTGCGGAGCAGAACCGATATGCTGAGGCTTGCACGCCGGATCAACGACGGCATGCCGGCATACACTGTGGATCTGCTCGAGAGCGCATTCGCAGAGCTCAACGCCGGGATATCGATTGCAGGGGCACGCGTGCTTGTCATGGGTGTGACATACCGCGGCGATGTGAACGAGACCAGGTTCAGTCCGGCAATCGTTGTTATCAGTGAACTGAGGGCGAGGGGTGCAGAGGTCTTTGCTTATGATCCGGTTCTCGGGGATCTGGTTGGGCGATTCGGAGCGATTCCGTATGATCTCGATTCAGCCGCCGGAACTGGTGGGACTGGTGGAACCGACGGAATCGAGGAGATGGATGCAATCCTGATCGCCTCGGATCATACGGGGTTTGGGGAGCTCGATTGGGACCTGCTCGGCGAGCGGATGCGGCATAAGGTGGTTGTGGATGGAAGAGGCATTCTTGACCCGAAAGAACTCCGTTCCGCTGGGTATATATACCGGGCAGTTGGCAGACCATGAATATACCCATGGATGCGCTGAACATCGTAGCCTTCTCCATTGCTTCATTTGTGCTGGGTCTGATGGCACTCCCCTTCACGATAGATGTGCTCAAATCGAGCGGAATTGTTGCCAGGGATTGCTACAAGAAGGGGGAGGTCTATGTCCCGACCAACGGCGGATTAGTCATCGGACTGGTTGTTCTTATCATGTTGAGCGTGTCTGTGGTCGCAGTTCCGGATTTGTCGGTCAGTTTCATCGTCGTGTATGTTGCGGTGGTCTATGCCATCTTCGGGATACTGGACGATCGTTTGAAGATCACGAACCGGTGGATCAAGATATTCTTCCCGTATTTCCTGTCTTATCCGGTCATACTGATCACCCAGCCTCATGCCCTGCACACGATCAGCCTCTTCGTAGATATCACGCCATCGATGCAGATATTTTTCTATTATATCATTGTTCCAGTATATGTGATGGTCGTTGCAAACATGGTGAATATGCATTCCGGTTTCAACGGACTCCAGTCAGGACTCTCCTCAATAGTCCTCTTCTTCCTACTGCTCAAGTCCGTAATGGTTGGGAGAATCGAGAATCTCACCATCTTTGCGGCATTCTTCGGAGCAAATCTCGCATTCTGGACGCGGAACAGATATCCATCCGCAATCTTTGAGGGGAACATCGGTGCGATGCTGATCGGCTCTGTTATGGGCGTATTCATCGTCTTTCAAGGTTTTCTCATATCCGGAATTATCATGCTCTTCCCTCACACGATCAACTTTCTCATGTACTTCTACTGGAGAATCCGGCGGAAGATACGTCGCATGCACAAGACACCGCTTGGAGAGTACGACTCATACAAGTTCGGGGAGCTGCGAGAGGACGGCACGATCAAAGTTCCGAACCGACTGACACTGAAATGGCTGCCTCCGTACCATCGTCTGATGACCGAGAGGCAGGTTGTCAGAATCATGTACGCGCTCACCATCGTGTCATGTACTGCCGGGCTCTGTGTGCCATATTGATATAAGGCCAAATACACACATGTTGCATCTGATGGCAGAGGGAAGATTACGATACTACATCGACCTGATCGCGGTGATCCTGCTCACTGGTTTATGCATCCTCTTCGTTCTTGTCGAACCATTCAACAAGACGCCGCTGAGGATTCCGTTTTCTCTCTTGATTCTACTCTTCCTTCCGGGGTACGCGCTGATAGCGGCGATGTTTCCGAGAATGGGCGAGATTAGCGGTATCGAGCGGTTCACGCTCGCAATCGGTCTCAGCATCGCAATCACAGTCTTTGACGGCTTTGCAATCAGTGTGACACCGTATCTCTTTAGACCAATGCCACTCGTACTCACGCTCTCCGCGATAACAACGTTTCTTGTGCTGGTGACTGTTCTGACAAGGACGTTGACCTCAACGGATCGGAGATACTTTCTGGACTATCAGGGATTTATCGAGTCGCTGCGCGCTGATGATGAGGAGATAAGCGACATCGAACGGATGCTCATGATATCACTCATCGGGTCGATCATAATCGCAAGCAGCATGCTGATCTACGCCAAGGTCACGTTTGATGAAGAGGAGTTCTCAGCCCTCTACATCCTGGGTCCGGATGGCAAGGCGGAGGGCTACCAGAAGGATCTCCACATCGGCGAGCCGCAATCGATTACAGTCGGCGTTGAGAACTACGAGCATGCCGCAACCGAGTACACGCTTCAGGTGAAACTCGGGGCAGGCGTGCTCGAAACGAGAAGGATATCCCTGAAGCATAAGGAGAAATGGCTGGAGGATCTGTCGTTTGTCCCAGACCGGACAGGAGATCGCCTGAAACTCGAATTCGACCTGTATAAAGGTGACGCTGGCGGCGAGGTTCCGTATCGGTCGGTGCATCTCTGGGTCAACTCCACAATCGACTACAACGACACAAGCACTCTTCGGAATTATCTGATCACCCCGCCAGTGGTTCCGAACGGTGGAATGGAATGGAACAGTTCGTGGGTATTCACAAACAGCACGAACGTAACTGCCAGTTACGCCAATGTGTCCTACTCATCAGCTCACTCCTACAGAATCGCATCCACGAGACCGGATGAGGGACATTTCGGCACAATCACGCAGGAGATCGCATCACCCAAACCGGGGCTTGCCATGCTTGAATTCAGTGTACGGGATTCGATTTTAACAAACACCACAGGTTATCTGCTGCGGGTTTTGCTAAACGATGCGATCGTCTGGGAGAAGAGTACTGCGCTCGATTGTGGCTGGGAGCAGATCAGATTCCCTGTGATGCTCCAAGAGTCCAATCGGCTGGCAATCACGGTCCACTCGGAGAAGAGCAACCCGGATATCGCGGTGTTGTGGGACGATGTCAGATTTGAGACGCTCACAACGATTAATGTGTCGCATTACGAGCCATCGATTCATTTTGATACGCCAACGAATGTTTCGG
>JAYEFS010000347.1:0-2256 GCA_034658695.1 Methanobacteriota archaeon
TCCGAATTTACTAAACATTATTTGGAATTATTCTTTTTGCGTCTCAACATTGTACGTAAATGTTTACGAAAGTATAGAGAATCGACCCTTTGACTGCATGCGTTTATAGATACAACGGGAATTGCTGATATCAGACCATCCGGAACCGAACACTCGCATGTACGCGCCGTAATTTCCAATCTCATCTATCGTGGTGCGTATCTTTGTTCCATTGAACGCTTGATTCAGTACAACCTCGCCATTTTCTTCCTCTATGCGAAGATACGACTGTGAAACGTCACGATCTGTGTAAATAAAGAAATCTGACTCCTTTCCAACCCGAAACCCTACTATATGGAACTGTTTGATCAAGGGTTTCCATTGCACCTCGTACGATACTGTTGCAGTCGTTGTAGTGGTTGCAGTGGTTCTGTTCCTTGACCGGATCATGATGTGGTTTCTGCCGCAGTTCAGAGTCCGATTCAGCAAAATGATCGTCTCTTCAGACGTGTTTACGGAATATGTTACGTTATTGACGATCACTTCCGTATTCGCATCCACATCCGCATCCTTGCCCACATCCGCATCATGACCGCTCATGCTCACGCGCAGCATCTGATCCGATGGATCAAGATCCCCCTTCAATCACAAATGCCAGCTCTGATGTGTCGTTGCCGTCCGGACATGCGAGCGAGCATTCTGTCTGCGAGTATGCGAGATAGCCGATGAGACGTACGACCCCTGCGCACACGCATAGCAGTGCCAGGTTTTTGAGTGCGACAACCCCTGCGTCCGAGGACATACCCATATTATATATCACCGCACACCTATAAGTAAGATAGCCCCGTAGGGTAGCGGTCAATCCTGCAGGCCTTTGGAGCCTGTGACGGCGGTTCAAATCCGCCCGGGGCTATTCGAACGATACGATTATATGAATGTACCGTAAATATCGCGGAGTGATCGATATGTTATCTGTGAACGAAGAGGCACTGGAGATTGTTTATGACCTGATCGACTGGAGCGAGGAGTTGAAGATCGGGGCACACACGCTTGCTAATGGGTCTACTGTAATCGATTGCGGTGTCAAGGTTACTGGCAGTTACGAGGCAGGACTCAGGTACACCGAGGTCTGTATGGGCGGGCTCGGAATGGCGACGCTCAATGTACGCAGGATCGGTAACGTGCCACTCACAGCAATCAATGTTGTCACGGATCACCCATGCATCGCATGCCTCGGTGCACAGACCGCTGGCTGGCAGATCAGTGTTGAGAAATACGTCGCTATGGGTTCGGGACCTGCGCGTGCGCTTGCACAGAAACCGGAAGACATGTTCGAGAGGATAGCATATCACGACGATGCAAGTTGCGCGGTCATCGCGCTGGAATCGGATAAACTCCCTGATGAGGGGATCATGCAGTTCATTGCCGATGAATGCGGAGTCGATGTCGAGAACGTCTTTGCACTGGTTGCGCCAACATCATGCATCGTTGGCTCGGTTCAGGTTTCAGGACGCGTCATCGAGACCGGCATCCGCAGGTTGAGTGAACTCGGATTTGATACGAGAAAGATTCAGCATGCGGCAGGGACGGCGCCAATCGCGCCGGTGGTGCCTGACGAGATGCGTGCGATAGGCGCAACAAACGACAGCATCATTTACCACGGATCAGTGGTGATCACAACCACTGGATTCGATGAGGACATTTTCAAACAGGTGCCTGCCAGAACCTCAAAGAGTTATGGCAAGCCACTCTACAAGCTGCTCGAGGGCGCGGGGTATGACTTCTCCGCAATCGATAGGGCGATCTTTGCGCCAGCCGAGATCACAGTCAGTGACCTCAACAGCGGGAAGACGTACCACACAGGATACCTGAGCGATGAAGTGATCACCGAATCATACGAGATCCGTGGAATTTAATCTATTGAGGGGTCATATTGTTTCCAACAAAGAAAGTTCAGAACATGATCGGGTCCAGGATACTGGTCGAGATGAAAGGCGATAACCACCTTCTCGAAGGCGAACTTGAGAGCGTGGATGACTATTTGAATTTGCATCTACTGGATACCGTAGAGATCGCTGATGGCGAACGACTGCGCTCCCTTGGCGCAGTCGTTCTTCGCGGCAACAACATCATACTGATTATGCCTGTTGAATAGGAGATTCTGGTTTGATGGAAGAGATTGAAGAACGTGCACTGGAATTGGTACGCCGCAGCAAAGACGGGATTTTGCTGAGCCGGTTAGGGGGCGAACTGGGAATTAATAGCAGGAGATGCGCA
>JAYEFS010000348.1:0-2251 GCA_034658695.1 Methanobacteriota archaeon
GGTACTGGCATGGCAGGAATTCAGAAATAACAAAAATGCGAAAGTCAATTGGCAATTCACTGCAGAGGATGCCCGAATCAAGTTATCTCGTCTTTATCCGACACTTGAAAGTTGACGTGACACTAGTATCAGCCGTAATTCTGAAACAGCTCATTGGATTACCAGTTCCGTAGACTATCCAAAAATAATCTGAGCATTCATAAAAATGTGAGATCATGATTATCTTAATTCAGGGGAATTTCATGGGACCTTAAACCAACATCGGGGTGTTACCCCTCCCGTATAAGACAGTTTCCGCTATTTTAGGCTGCAAAGATTCCCTTGTTCTGCTAAATTGCAGATACGTTACATATACGTGATAAAATCGGAGATTAAACTCCCGCAATCACCCACAGACGGCGCAGCGCACGCCCTCACCGACCTTCAATGCCAGACACGACTGCCCATTTCACAATTGTCCCACCCTATATAGCCAGTCGGCGGTGATTCCGGATGCTGATCGCGTCTTGATGTGGGATCCGGTCAAGTATCGCGGCACCTGCCAGTACAGCGCCGTCTCAAAACTTCTCTGCGATTTTACATAAGCGTTCCAGAGGCGAAGGCTCCGGATTCCGGATTGAATCTCAACCAAAAGCTCGAAAAATGTCCTGAAGACGATCGGCAGCTGATTTGTCACTTCTGATCTCGGGATCTCGCGAGTTCGATGATCGCATCTGTCAGCTTTGCCATCGATTCACGCGTCTCCTTTCGATCGTTTCGCATCTCATCGATGAGCCGCTCCATGTTATCAGATATTCTTCCGTATTTCGTGTCCAGAGTTACGAATCCCTGCAGCGTCTGATCACGGAACTCTGTGATAATTTGGGTGTGCTCATCCTGCTTGTCGATCATCACATCCTGCTTGTCAAGCATCTGATCCTGCTTCTCAAGCGTCTTATCACGGAACTCTGTGATGATTTGAGTGTGCTCATCCTGCTTGTCGATCATCACGTCCTGCTTGTCAAGCATCTGATCCTGCTTCTCAAGCGTCTTATCACGGAACTCTGTGATGATTTGAGTGTGCTCATCTTGCTTGCCAAGCATCTTCTCTCCGATCGCCACCGACGTCACTCCAAGTTCCACAGACCGATATAGAAGCGCACCTGCCACATCCAGCCGCTCTCCGAGTTCATCCTGCCAGTCACCTCGCTTGATCTCGAAATACTCAAATTCGTCTGTCGCCGCCTCGAACCTGACATCGAGGTCTTCAACAGATATTGGAGTTATCGGATGCTTCTCTATCCTGATATGAGTTATGAATAAATCGAGTGCATCTTGTTCGCCCTCTGCAACGATTCGGACATCATAAGGTTTCAGATTCTCGACAAAACCGGTCAACTTCAGTTTACGGGCGATCTTCTCCACAGTATCCCTGTAGCCAACCCTCTGAACCTCGCCTTTTACAATGATCACTGCTCGTTTCGTGACATATCACCTTCGTTTAATCTTGTCTCGTGTCGTGTTTCCATATCACGCCCGGGTCCACAGGGCCGCATCATATTATGATAGCTCGCTAACCACACAAATAGTTTTCGTGCGATTTTGACCTTAAACGGCATACAGAGTGCCAAAACAAAACATAAAGGGGATAGGGGCGTGATGGGACACGTTTTCGCGATTTCTTCGTTTGGCTACGCATATACCCCGTCGCAGAACCACGAAAAAAGGTGACCCGGCGGCGCACAAACACACCGCCAGCACCGCCGTCGCCGCTGCTGCTGCCGCGTCAGTATATGTTGATCTGTCCAGCCGCAGCCTTGAGGATCATCATCGCATCGAGCGACGTGACCTGCCCGTCGCCGTCCACATCCGCGGCGAGATCATTCGAGCGGGTGCCTGCCGCGATCTCAAGCGCAATCACGGCATCCGCCGCCGTGACCACGCCATCGCAGTTTAGATCGCCGCATTCACAATAACCCTGCGACGCCTGGATCTGCACCTCGTAGTCCTCGACCTTACCATCGGGGCACTGCCCACCGGAGTCAGTCCGCCAGCGCTACCCGTGCGGAAGCGGGCGAATGCCTGCCAAAATGCGCATGTCATCGACCTCGATGTCGATTCCATTCGGCATCAGGTCTATAAGCTGCACCTGGGGTGATGAAAACTCTCCATATTCGGGTGAGTTCCACATCCCAAAACCTTGCCATTTTTGTTCCTTTTTGTCACCCCGTCCTCAATGGACAATAGATAAGTGGCGCGCTGAATACGGCGC
>JAYEFS010000349.1:0-2246 GCA_034658695.1 Methanobacteriota archaeon
TCCGGACGCCGTCTTTATAGTTGCGACATTCAACCCGTCTAAAATGGAGGAGGTTCAAAACAAGTTTGAATCCCTTGATCCCACCATAAAGGTGATCCGTTTCGACTGCTTCAAGCCATTGAGTTACATTGACGATGTAACAAAGATGGGATACATCCTTGGGAAAAAGGAAGAAGCTGATGAGTTCGTTGAGTTCTATGGAGGGTGGCTGGACACCATCAAAGAACGATATCAGGATATCCCGCTGGATGAAAGACCAAAAGTCTACTTTGGATCTACGAGCGATCTTTACAAGACTGGTGGTGAAGGATCAGGATATCATGAAAAACTTGAGATGGCAGGTGGAAATAACTTGTTCAGCGATCTATCTGGCTATCCAGCGGTGGATCCTGAAGAGGTGGTGGAACGCAATCCTGAGATCATAGTTAAAGCTGAACACATATCCGGATGTGGCTACGCTACAAATGATGTGACTGGGTTGAGCATCGTAAGAGATGACATAATGGGTCGTCCCGAGTTGGCCAATGTAATCGCAGTTAAGAACGAACACGTTTACGTAATTTCTAATGAGATCCTTGGCGGAGCACAACACTTTATAGGCATAGCATACATGGCAAAGTGGTTCCATCCTGGTCTCTTCGAGGAGATTGACCCACAGGCGATCCATCAGGAATATCTGACAGAATTCCAGGGATTGGACTATGATCTGGATGAGCACGGCGTGTTCGTATACCCGCCGGTGGAGATGAGTTAAGATGAAAACAAACACACCGGTTGGACTGACCGCAATCGTGCTGCTGCTCTTGCTGGCATTGCCAGCCGCAGCATCCGATTGCACGCTCGGAGTCTTCGGGAACGCGAACGAGGATGACACGATAAACATGCAGGATGTGACGTATACCGAACTGATCATCCTCGAATACAGAGACGAGACAGAGCTCTCAGATGCCAAGCATGATGGCAAGATCAACATGCAGGACGTAACTCAGATCGAGCTTGTCATACTGGGAAAAGAGAAGGAGCTTACACTTATCGACTCTGCGGATAGAATCGTAACTGCAAAGAAGCCAATAGAAAGAATCGTCGTCTTTTACAATAGCAAGTTTGAAGCGTTGCGAATACTCGACGTGCCGATAGATCTAATGGTTGGTCGGACTGATCAGTTTGATCCATCGTTCTTTCCCGAATTAATTGACGTACCAAGCATTGGGTCGGGAAGGTCTCCTGATATTGAAAAAATATTGAACCTGAATCCTGATACGGTCATTGTAAGTGCAACTACGCGACACAAGTTGAAACCATTGGTCGATCCATTAGAATCGGCAGGCATCACGGTGCTTGCTTTTAAGTGCCGAACTCCGGAGATTCATCGAGAGGAGCTGGAAAAGCTTGGATACGTTTTTGACAAAGAAGATGAAGCCGAAAAATATCTTGACTGGCGTGAAAACATTCTGAATTCGATCAGAGAGAAAGTAGAAACGATTCCAGATGAAGATACACCGAAAGTCTATTTTGAGAGCTATAAACCCTACCACATTTCTTCCACGTATGCATTTATCGAAGAGGCAGGTGGTAAGGATATTTTTGCTGGTGAACCTGGTAGTTCTGTGGACCCTGAAGCAGTGCTAACACGAGACCCTGCTATTATTGTCAAAGCAAAGTATCCGGGTGGCGGGTATGATATGGATGCGGATGATGTAGCAGAACTGAAAGCAGCAAGAGATGAGATGATGAACCGATCTGAGTTGCAGAATGTGGAAGCAGTTAAAGATGGGAGGGTTCACATAACCACCGTTCATTTTTTATCATTTCTCCCGTATAGCGGATGCAGATACTTCGTTCAAAATGCATACCAAGCAAAGTGGTTCCATCCAGAGCTTTTCGAGGACCTGGACCCAAGTGCGATTCATCAGGAATACCTGACAGAATTTCAGGGACTGGACATTGATCTGGATGAGCACGGCGTATTTGTGTATCCGCCGCTGGAGGAGAGTTGATGGGAATGAATAAAAAGGAGCTGATGAATATGAAAATAAACATATTGTTTGGAATATCCATGACAATGCTCTTGCTGGCACTGCCCGCAGCAGCATCAGACCACACGCTCGGCGTCTACGGGAACGCGAACGAGGATGACACGATCAACATGCAGGATGTGACCTACACAGAACTGATCATCCTCGAATACCGCGACAGAACAGAGCTTGCAGATGCCAAGCATGTTGATCTTGTCATCATGCTTGGCA
>JAYEFS010000350.1:0-9817 GCA_034658695.1 Methanobacteriota archaeon
TTCTTTGTATTACTCTACGATGTGCATAAATGTTTACGAAAGTATAGAGAATCGACCCTTTGTCCGCATGCGTTTACAGACACAACGGGAATTGCTGATTTGTATAGACTGTCACCGTGGAATCACTCCCGAGATCGTTGAGGATTTCAAGAGTGGTGCGATGGGGATGAGCGAGGACGTCGATTGCTCAGACTGTCATGGATTCGCACACAGTTCGGCTGATACCGTTGATAAAGTAAAGATGCCGACACATGAGACGTGCGGTACGTGCCATGCTACGCAGGACGCACAGTACATGGATGGAAAACACAGCCTTGCGTGGACTGCGTTCTTTGCGATGCCGACGACCGCCGATCAGCCAAATGAACTGATGGAAGGTCAGAAAGGCTGCGGAGGCTGCCACAAGATCGGAGCAAAGGATGAGACCGGCTGGGATGAGTACCACTACGGTGTTGTGGGCTGTGACAACTGCCATACGAGACACAGTTTCTCTGTAGAGGAGGCAAGAAGACCCGAAGCATGCCTGACATGCCATCAGGGCTTTGACCACGCCCAGTGGGAGATGTACTCAACCTCGAAGCACGGTGTGATCTACCTGACCGAGGGCGACGACTGGGACTGGAATGCGCCCCTCTCCGAGGCGAAAGCAAGTTACACGGCGCCCACGTGCCAGATGTGCCACATGGGTGACGGAGACCACAACGTTATCACGAGTTGGGGATTCCTTGGCGTCAGAGTCGAGGAGCCCAACGAAGAATGGGCTGACGATCGGGCAACGGTTCTGAAGTCGTACGGTGTGCTTGATGCCGACGGAAATCCAACAGCACGGTTCGATCTTATAGGTCCTGCAAAGCTTGCAAGGCTCACAATGGACGAGTGGAACGCGCCTCGAGAGAAGATGATCGCAGTATGCGGCGACTGCCACTCAGAAAAGTTCGCAAGAATCTCGCTTGAAGAGGGTGACCAGATGCTCAGAGAAGCTGACCGGGTATATGCGGAGTCAGTCGAGACCGTGGCAGCACTACACCGCGACGGCATACTCCCTGAGCCCGAATACATCAACGAACTCCCGTCATATCCATATCCTGATGTTCTCAGGTTCTACGATCAGTCATCATCGATTGAGGAGGATCTCTGGGTTATGTGGATGAAGTACCGGATGCGTTGTTTCCAGAGCGCGTTTCATGCAAACGCAGATCATGAACAGTGGTACGGCTGGGGTCCGCTCAAAGAGACCGCAGTTAAAATCAAGTCAGAAGATGCGAGGCTCCGGGCTGAAGCAGCGACTTCAGAGGCTCCGAGAGATGGGGCAGCCACAGGAGCGGCAGCAGAGGGTGAAGCAGATGCAGCGAACGCCCCAGGGTTTGGGGCAGTGCTCTCGTTTGCATCGATTCTTGCTCTCTTCGTTCACTTGAGAAGAAGGGGGTAGACGACCCCTCTTCTTATTTTTCTGGAGTTTTAAATGAGAACGAACAACGAACGCGGGATTGTTACGATACCACAACGGTTGTCTCGTCCCCCGTTCTTATCATATCGCCAGGTCGAATATCATGGATGAAGCAACACGAACACATGTAGATGAACTCGTCGCGATGCCGTTCAGAACGTTTCTGGACGTATGCGTCGCATGGAAGGAAGAGGCAGGGGAAGATTTCTCTGAAATCCCCCCAACAAAATGCCCTGTGCATCAGTACGCGATGCAGAAGGGCAGATGTCTTGATGTGACCGGTTACACCGAATTATGCCCCGTATGTGGAAAACCGATGTGCCCCACGTGCGGGTCGCACTGCGTGGATCAGATTTCACGCGTCACAGGATACATGCAGGCGGTATCCGGTTGGAACGCCGCGAAAAAACAGGAGTACGAAGACCGGCATCGGTACAGCGTCCCCGGTGCGGGAATGCAGTGAAACGATTTTTTCACAAAAAATCGAGTAAAAACTGCCCTTTGGGTGGGGGCTGGCGATACACTTTTGGCTCTCTGGTAATTCGCGTTGCACACACTTTTTTTGCCCGCTCTGGGGGTCGGGTCATGGTAAGGAAGATCAAACCACAGGGGATCACAGAGAGTTGTTATTTTTCCCTTTTGCCACCTCTGTGTCCCTCTGTGTTCTATGTGGTTTTCAAAACCGTATTTCGAAAACATCAAAAAGTCTCATGGGTTTTAGCTACGGCAACGCGAGGGTACTGTCTGGAAATCCAGTGATTTCCTTAATGGTCAGTTGGATGTACAACAACGCAAAAGACGTGAAGACTGAGATTGACAACACCCTTCGCGTCTCTGCGCCTTTGCGCCCTTGCGTTAAATTGGAAAACAATAACGCAAAGATGCAAAGACGCGATGACGCAAAGAACAAAAGTCTCCGGGTGCATTTCACTGGGATTTTCGGTTGTGCCACCAAAGACCCCAAATAATCACAGGAGTCGGTTTACGGACATGCTGGCTGTCACGCAAACCGGCGGAACTTTAAGAATAATAAAGCACATGGAATACTATACTCAGTGGTGAGCAATGTGAAATTGAAGATCACCGGAGCATAACATGAAAGAACACATCATACAGGATATTGCCCTCGCAGACGAGGGAAAACAGCGAATCGAATGGGCACGCAGGCACATGCCAGTTCTTCAGAAGATCAGGGAACGATTCGAGAAAGAACGCCCGCTCGAGGGGATAAACGTCGTTGCATGCCTGCACGTGACTGTTGAGACCGCAAATCTGATCACAGCGCTCAGGGCGGGGGGCGCAAACATTGCGCTCGCAGCCTCGAACCCGCTCAGCACGCAGGACGATGTTGCGGCTGCGCTTGCATCAGAGGGGATACCGACATTCGCAATCAAAGGCGAGAGCGACCAGGAGTATTACGAATGCCTCGAAGAGGCGATCAAGATTAAGCCGCACGTCACGCTCGATGACGGCGCAGACACGATCGCCACCCTACACAGCGAGCACAAAGACCTCCTCTCAGGCGTCATCGGCGGCTGTGAGGAGACCACAACCGGTGTAATCAGGCTGCGGGCGATGGCGGTGGACGGTGCGCTCGCATACCCTGTTGTTGCGGTCAACGATGCCGACACCAAGATGATGTTTGACAACCGCTACGGCACAGGGCAGAGCACGATTCACGGAATCATGAACGCAACGAACGTCCTATTTGCCGGAAAGACGGTCGTTGTCGTTGGATACGGCTGGTGCGGAAGGGGCACGGCATTACGTGCGAAAGGGCTCGGCGCAAACGTGGTCGTCGTCGAGGTTAACCCGAGAAAGGCGCTCGAGGCTGTGATGGACGGCTACCGGGTGATGCCTATGCTGGATGCGGCACGAATCGGCGACCTCTTCATAACGGTCACTGGCGACATGTCTGTTATCAGAGCGGAACACTTTGCGGTGATGCGTGATCAGGCGATCGTTGCGAACTCGGGTCATTTCAATGTCGAACTCGATCTCCCGGGTCTGTCGTCGATTGCGGTCGGGATAAGCGAGATAAAAGAGGATGTGATGGAGTACGCGCTCGCAAACGGCAATCGCATATATGTTCTTGCCGAAGGAAGGCTTGTCAACCTCGCATCTGCATTCGGGCATCCGCCAGAGGTTATGGACATGAGCTTTGCGAATCAGGCGCTTGCTGTACGCTACATCGTGGAACACGGGGCTAAGCTGGATAACCAGGTCTATCCTGTGCCGCCCGAGATAGACGAGGAGGTTGCAAGCCTGAAACTGGACGCGATGGGGATAAAAATCGAGAAACTGACTGCGGAACAAGATGAGTATCTCCATTCGTGGACGATGGGGACGTGAGATGGTTGAGTTTCGGAACACTCCATAAGCATAACTGGTTCTGACCGGGCAATGCGGCGTGCCGCCCAGGGCGTGGGAGTCCGGGCGGCTTGCCCCATGTACGGGGTTCCTGAAGTGTGGGTTGTGATGCGGAGTCGTATCTGTGTTGTGTCTGTATGTGCTCCGGATGTTTTTGATTCGACCTGAAGAAAGTAAAAAATCTTATTTATTTTTGCTATGTTTGCTATTCTTGCGAAAGGTTTAGATGGACTGATGCCGATGGGAAGAACTACCCCTCGCTGCAACGCAACAGGTCGATATGTCAGAGATAACAATACACGGACGGGGCGGTCAGGGCGTGGTTGTGACCTCCCGGATACTTGGCACAGCAGCACTCTACGATGGGCTATATGCACAGGACTTCCCGCTGTATGGCGCTGCCAGACGGGGCGCGCCGGTCATGGCGTTTGTCCGAATCGACGACAAACCAATCCTTCTGAGAGGATACATCGCAAAGCCCGATATTCTGATACTGCTCGATGAATCGATAATCGAGGTCAAGGATGTCTTTTCAGACTTGCCAAACGATTGCACCATAATAATAAACACAACCCGTAGCGCAGGGGATTTTAAGGATGCGCATCCTGAAATAAAAGATATAAGAGTCTTCTGTGTCGATGGAACCGGTCTTGCACTCGAGTACCTGAAAAAGCCGATCCCGAATGTGGTGATCGTTGGATTTTTGATCGGGATAACGCATCTTATCACAGTCGATGCGTTCAAGAAGGCGGTCAGAGACGAACTCGGGAAATATCCGGAGGATCTGATCGATAAGAACATAAAAGGCGCACTGAAAGCATGCGAGCTAACGACCGGGGCGGGGACGACAGTAAGATGAAGATTATCAACATATCTTATGATGGCGAGAGCGGCGTTCCAGTGATCAGAGAGCCTGCGAGTGCGCTTAAGAACAATACCGGGACGTGGAGAGTCTTCAGACCGACAATTGACAGCGATAAATGTGTGCGGTGCGGCAAATGCTGGGTCTTCTGTCCCGAAGGTGCCATACACGTTGATTGCGATAATATCTGGATCGACTATGATCACTGCAAGGGCTGCGGGATATGCGTAAATGAATGCAGATTCATCACAGCCACAAGGGATGTGTGAAAGTGAACACGAGAAGGATGATCGCCGGGAATGGCGCTGCTGCATGGGGGGCGAGACTTGCGAGGGCAGAGATAATCCCGAACTTTCCGATAACCCCACAGACTGCGATAATAGAGGATATCGCATCGTGGATTGCAAGTGGAGAGATGGATGCGGACTTCTTGGCGATGGAATCAGAACACAGCGTACAGAGCGCTCTTGCAGCCGCCTCATCTGTTGGCACACGCGTCTTCAGCGCGACAAGCTCACAAGGGTTGATGCTCATGACCGAGATGATGTTTGTGACGAGCGGTCTCAGGCTTCCCGTGATCCTTGTCAACGTAAGCAGGGGGCTCTCCGCGCCGATAACGCTCTGGTCAGATCACAACGACGCACTCGTGCAGCGGGACTCCGGATGGCTTCAGATATTCTGCTCGAACAACCAGGAGGTTCTGGACAGTGTGGTGATGGGATACAAGATTGCAGAGAATAGCGAGGTCCTGCTGCCGATGATGATCAATCTCGATGGCTTCACACTTTCCGCAACAAGAGAACCGGTAGAGATCCCGGATCAGGACGAGATAGATGATTTTCTGCCAGCATACAACCCGAAACACACCATTCTGGACCCAAAAGAGCCGATGAGCGTGGGCGGCGTCGTCTTTGATGAGTACATGTACTTCAAATCACAGCAGCGCATGGCGATGCAGAATTCGAAGGGCGTCATAACAGAGGTCTGTGCAGAGTGGGAGAAGATGACCGGCAGGAAGTACGGGCTTGTCGAGTCGTACTGTCCGGATGATTCCGAGCGTGTACTTGTGATTGCTGGTTCCGAGTCAGCGATACTCAAATACACGGTCGATAAACTGAGAGCGAAGGGAGAAAAAGTAGGGATGCTCAGGTTGAGGACGATGCGGCCGTTTCCATGCGAGGCGATCATTGATGCGCTCTCTGATGTGGAAGAGATCGGCGTAATCGACCAGGATATCTCCCCGGGAAGTGGAGGGATCATAGCAACCGATGTGAAAGCCTGCCTCGGAAGGGGCGTTACCAGTTTCATTGCAGGACTTGGAGGCAGAAGGATCGGGGTCGAAAAGTACGAGCAGATGTTTAAAAGACTTGGACGAGACGTAGAGGAGTGGATATTTTGAAGACCCCTGATCTGAAGAAATTAACCGATATCCCGATGGAAGATTACCTTGTCGGAGGGCATGTCGCATGTCAGGGCTGCTCTGCGTCCCTCGGGCTTCGTCTTGCATTAAAGGTTCTTGGTAAGGACACAATCGTAATCAATGGCTCCGGCTGCATGACCCTGCTCCCGGTTTATCCAAGAACACCGCTTCGGGTTCCATGGCTCCATCTCGCAATCGAGAATACGGGAGCCGCAGGAACCGCACTCCACTATGCGCTCAGAAGAAAGAATATCAAAGCAAATATACTGGGTTATGCCGGTGATGGCGCAACATACGACATCGGACTCCAGAGCCTATCAGGAGCGGCAGAGAAGAATATCGACATGATCTACATCTGCTACAACAACCAGTCATTCGGGAACACCGGGCACCAGCGGGCAAGCTCGACGCCGCGTGCGTCGTCTACATCGACAACGCCTGTCGGGAAGGTTGAGGTGGCAAAGGATATGCCTGCAATCATGGCGGCTCACAGGATACCTTATGTCGCAACAGCATGTCCAGCCTTTCCAGTGGACTTTTTGAATAAGGTTAAGAGGGCGTCAGAGGTTAAGGGGCTGGCTTTTATCGATCTACTGGTGCCGTGTCCGGTCGGCTGGGGTTTTGATCCGGCAGAGGGGATCAAGATTGGCAGACTTGCGGTGAGAACAGGGATCTGGAAGCTTTATGAGATTGTGGATGGCAGGGTTAGTATTACTTACATTCCGAAGAAGAGGCGGGAGGTTTCAGAGTATCTGCATGCGCAGGAGAGGTTCTCGCATCTTTCGGATGAGGATATCGGGGTGATACAGGCGGAGGTTGACGAGGAGTGGGCGGGGCTGGAGGCGAGGGGGTATGGGTATGAGATTGGGGGTTGAGGTTTGGGCGGTCGAATTGTTTGGCGTTGGATCACAACTCATCTGTTTTCCAGATATACTCGAAATCCGAAACGATGGACGCAAGACCTGAATCAACAACAGATTCAAGACAACATAGGCACAGGATAAGTTGAAAGCTCTGATCAACCGAATGGTTTATCTATATGCAAAGCATATATAACTGACATTCCGCAGGTCGCCATCAATCTTTCACAATTTCTACTGATAGCGTTTTTTGAATATCCAAAAAATATTATTTTTATACTGTAGTAGAACAACATGTCCAACTCCAACCTGGGCTGCATCACATCTCACGTGCGTGCGTTACAAAATCATCTGCTGTGATGCACACGACTTCTTGTGACATTACATTAATAATAGTCATATCAATCTCCAACCTGCTTGTAGTATCAGTCTGGTCTATATAAACATTTCGGCATAATCCCCATTGTAGACGCTTGTTTTATTAAAAATCTATCTTGATATCGTACAATTCAGATAAAAACTTCTGAATCTTGCCCGGTTCATGCAGAGTTTCGTGCATACCAGGGTTGTAAAGTCACCCGGGTCTTTTGAATCAGATCTATGCCTATAGATTATTATCCCAACTAATTTCGAGTTCCGACAATTCACCTATATGTCAACGGGGATCGGGCTGGAATACATGAGGCAGCATCACATCACTCGATGCCATACATATCCTTGAGTCCGTGCCCTGTTGCGATGCAGACAACCGTCTTCTGATCCAGCAGATCACCGGTCTTCCTTGCCCCTGCAAACGAAACAGCCCCGCTTGGCTCAACAAAGACGCCGTTTGATCCGAGTTCATCTCTCGCCCGAAGGATTTCCTCATCAGTCACCCTTACGCAGATGCCGCCCGACTCGCGGATCGCCTTTAATGCAAGCAAGCCATCGATCGGGGTGCCACATGCGATTGCAGAGGCAACGGTTCTTGGATCTTCTATCGGCACGATCGTGTCAGTCCGCTCCTCCCATGCTCTCACGACCGGGTCGCATCTCTCTGCCTGAACACCTATCATGAACGGCAGCGCATCGGTGATCCCGGTGATCATCAATTCCTTAAACGCCTTCCACACGCTCCAGATCAGGGTGCCGTTTCCTATGGGCGCGATCACAGCATCTGGAACGTGCCAGTACATCTGGTCAGCGATCTCAAACCCCACGGTCTTTGTGCCCTCGCACCGCCACGGGTAGTCGCCTGCCAGAAACGACTTGGGATCACTGCGGACCTGGTTCTCGGCAATCTCCATGGCATCTGCGTAGTCGCCGCTTGTAAGCTCGATCTCAGCGCCATAAGCCTTCATCTGGACGATCTTCGTCGTGTTCACAAAGTCCGGGAGGATGATCTTGCATCGCAGTCTGGCAAACGCGGCGAATGCGGCGACAGAAGACCCCATATTCCCTGTTGATGCGATCACTACTCTCTTTCTACCCCAGGTGACCGCTTTTGTGATCTCAAGCGATGAGCCGCGGTCCTTGAACGAGCCCGTTGGATTGGCTGCCTCGTACTTCACAAGAAACTTCTTTGCGCGGGGCAGGAGTCTTGTCAGGTCAATAAGAGGCGTACCGCCCTCGCCCATCGCAACGATCCTGGAGAGATCGCCAACCGGCATGAATGCCCAGTATTTCCAGTGACCCGGACACTCACGCATGAATTCGTCCTTGCGAATCGTACGCTGTATCAATTTGTAGTCATACTCGGCATCAAGCGCAGAATTGCACTTCGGACACCTCATGACCGGGCATCTCCGGATCTTCTCAGGGGAATATGAACTTTTGCATCCGGTGCATCTGAAGAATTTCACATAGACCAGGGTCTCACATCCATTTCAGCATAGACCACTTTTGACATCTGTAATACTCCTTGGCGGGAATGGTAGTTATATTTGGCTGATTCTGGAATATATCTGTTTATGCATAAACTTTTCCTGCGATAAAATTTGGAAATGCGGTATTTCCTGAAAACTCCGCTTTGGACAGGATGAACGACTGAGATCACCATGTTTCCCAGGATGAGTATCTGGTATATACTCGCATCACTTAAACGAATTAATGGACGAAAAATCATTACTCATCTTTATAGTATATGTCTAAAAAGATTATTTTATATTCCTCCTATGAATAATCATAAGATGGTCTAAAAGAACCCATATGGAGTTCCCTTGTTCCTTTTATTGTGTATCTTATCGGTTTTCCGATTTCAGGATTTTCCAATATTTTTTTGATTTGATTTTTAACTCGCTCCTTAACAGAAGTATCTTTTATTTTATGTACATTTTTCAAAAAATTAGAATTATACTCTATCTCTAACATTTCTCTATCTCGTCAAGAAATTTGGGGTCTTTGGTAATTCGCGTTGCATGTATGGGGGCTGTATCACACTACAAAACAAAACCACTATCAGGTGCTTCAATAGGTGGTAAATCCGAAGAAGTTAAGAGTCGATCTGAAAAATTGTGGATTGGGCGAAGGAAAATCTTTTTATGCAAGGTTACAATGTAACCATCTATGAAACGGGAAAATGTGTTATTAGTCCGAGTAGATGATCATGTTTATGATAAAGTGGCTGAAATAGTAGATGATTCAAGAGATTTGGGTATGACGAAGTCGGAATGCATATATACAATACTTAAAGTGTTTTTTGGAGTGAACAAGCCTCCAAAAGACTTTGAAAAGATCAGAGAACTTACTATAAAGAGGAGGAAGGGTTTGTTTTGACTTTTGTAAGAAGCAGTTATTTGGATGGTTACACTGTAACTAACCAAAAAATGCTTCCGATTTTTCCAGAGGGGTTATAAGTTCACTTCAACGCGAGATACCAG
>JAYEFS010000351.1:0-2226 GCA_034658695.1 Methanobacteriota archaeon
CCTATCAGTCCAATTCTTTCACGGTGCAAGAAAAACCAGTAGCAATCGGTTCAATCCAATTGGAAAGATGCTTTCGCTCCAGTACTAAAATGAAACAAAAATGGGACCAATTCAGTACGGGGTATAACATCCTTTCATCACCCTATCCCCTATCCATGTTCCGGTACGCATTCGCCGCCTCAAAGACAAGCCAGAGCGCAAGTATGAGTGTCGCAACCCCTATCCCGGTCAGGAACCAGTTCGCTGATGCGATGTAGTTCTTGATGTTCAGCACCATCGCCGCCATCGCGGTCACCGTCATTATGATTAGCGGGATTGCGGTGTAGATTACCGGCTTCTTCGTCTGTACGAGGTACAGGGTGATTACGAGCAACGCAAGTGCCGCAAGCAGCTGATTCGTCGTTCCGAAGACTGGCCACAGAATCATTCCGCCCTGCCCTATCGCGCCTCCTGGCTCCTGCCTCACAAATGCAAGCGCAAGCGCAGTCAGAACAGCAACCGCGCCACCGATGTAGCGGTTCTTTAGGCAGCTTATGTTGTAGTTGCCACCGATCTCACCGATCACGTAACGCTGCAACCGTGTTGCGGTGTCAATTGTGGTCATCGCAAAGCTGACAACGATTACGCCAACGATCCCGACAGCAAATTCAGGTGGTATTCCGCATGCTGCAACGAAGTTTCCTGCGCCGTCCACAAAGGCGGAGAGCTTTGGCAGGAGCCCTGATGCCGCGCTCCAGCTGGAATAATGCGTGTACCACACTTCTTTTGCGGTTAATTCTGTGGTGGCTGAGAATCCCGCGGTGCACGCAATGATTGCGATTGTTGCCAAGGCACCCTCTGCGAGCATGCCACCATAACCGATCATCTTTGCATTAGCCTCGTTGTCCAGTTGCTTCACAGTGGTTCCTGATGAGACGAGGCTGTGGAATCCAGATATCGCGCCGCACGCAATCGTGACAAAGAGGAACGGGTAGATAGGCGGAGCGCCTTCCGGATGTAGCTGGACCGTGGGCGCGACGACATCCGGACGAATGACCAGAAGCCCGATATACATGAGCGCCATGCCAATTATGAGTTCATGCGCATTGATGTGGTCTCTCGGCTGCAGGAGCAACCAGACCGGGAGAACCGATGCGATGAACGAGTAGAGCAGTATGATATATATCCACGTGACTATCACCGGACCAACAGAACCAAGGAACGTCTCCTCGAGTCTGATCGGATACAGTACACCGATGTAGATTGTGGCATACATGATAATCACTGCTAAAACCGTTGGAATCAGAACCCCGACCTTGGTTCTGTAGATCAGATACCCAACAGCGACTGCAATAACCATCTCGCAGGCGATAGGAATCACAGTCTGCGGATACCATTTGAACATCAGGGCGATCACGAGAGCAAAGACAGCGATCACGATTAAGAGCAGGAAGAACATGATCAGCAGAAACAGGTTCCTTGCACGTGTTCCGATGATGTCCCCTGTGAGTTCGCCTATCGACTTCCCCTGATGCCTCAGAGAGACGACCAGCGCGCCAAAGTCATGGACTGCGCCAAGAAAGATCGTTCCGAAGACGACCCAGAGGAATGCGGGAAGCCAGCCCCAGATCACCCCGATTGCGGGACCAACGATCGGCGCTGCGCCTGCGATGGATGCGAAGTGGTGTCCGAAGAGGATTGATTTGAGTGTCGGCACGTGATCAACACCATCCTCGAACTCATGCGCCGGTGTTCTCGCAGCCGGGTTCAATGCAAAGATCTTTTCGGCAAGAAATGTCGCATAGAACCTGTATGCCAGAAGAAAACCGACGATCGATATGATTGCAAGTATTAATGCATTCATGGTAATATCTCCAGTGTTTGCGTATTGATGATCTTCTGGTAAAATTGATTCCACATATATTTTTTGGTTGTTAATTCGGTGATTGGGTCTTTTATCCGGATGCGTGTTCTGCATCCGGTTTTACCGCTTCCGGGAGATTTGCGGGTGAGTGGGGTTTGTGTTTACGGACACAATCGAAAATTCCAGTGAAATACACCCGAGACTTTTGTTCTTTGCGCCATCGCGTCTTTGCGTCTTTGCGTTATTGTTTTTCAATTTAACGCAAAGGTGCAGAGACGCGAAGAGTGTTGTCAATCGCGGTCTTCACGTCTTTTGTGTTGTTGTACATCCAACTGACCATTGACGGGAATCACTGGATTTCCAGACAGTGCCGTGTTTACGTA
>JAYEFS010000352.1:0-9771 GCA_034658695.1 Methanobacteriota archaeon
CTTCGCGTCTTGGCGTCTTGGCGTTTCTCTGATTTAACGCAAAGGCGCAGAGACGCAGAGCGGTGCCCGCGGCCCCACACATGTGAAGGTACCGATAGCGACCACAGAAAACGGCAGAACCAGAAAAATTCCTATTTCTAATGTTTTCTGTGGTCGCTAAACAGTAGCTTCCTCGCGTATGTGAAAAAATGTGGGCGTATCTCTCTCAACTTTGCGTCTCTGCGACTTTGCGTTAGATCCGAGGAACGAGAAAGATGCGAGGGCGCAAAGATTGGAAACTACAAAATCCATCAGAATCAGAAAATTCAATCAAACGATATCACCCCTCTTAGGTCGCTCCTCGGTATAAACCAACCGTGTTTCAACCTCTTCGCCTTCAATCTCTTCGAAGAATCCACCAACCGACTTCGCGCATCTTTGATCGTCCCATCATCTAGTAATATCTTCCCCTCAAGCAGCGCATCCACCATAAATCCTGATTGGGCGGTTGTGGTGCTGGAGTGTGAAACCCCAAAAATCCGATAAGCTTTATATAGCATATACCATCTACATCTGTTTGATTTGCAAAGTCTCATGCACCCCCCCATCTGCGGGCACTGGAGATCATCTGATAACAAGGAAGAAAGATGCGAGGTATAAGCCGCCAGACACTGATTCTCTTCTGGTTTTTTGTCCTGATACTGGTGGGAATCCAGTTTCGCGCTGGCGCAAGCATACTACCGTCGTGCCTTCTCGCAATTACTCTTCTGGCAGGCGCAATCGATATCCCGATTACACGCAAGCGGATGCGAAAACCCAATTACTCGATGGATGTGGTACATCTGCTCGAGGAGGTGCACGCAGTTGCGCTGGAACAGGACTTTTCGGGGAACAAGCGTTTCTTTGACACGGTGATCGCTGTCAATCTTGGCGGTTTTGTGATACCGTTCCTGGCAGCATGCTGCCTCGGCGTGATCTTTCCGAATCTGGCGTCAATTGAGATCGGTGCAATCATGATCGCAGCGACCTATAGCACAGCGGTCTTTCGGGAGGGATTCGGAATTGAGATTCCAAGGTATCTCGGAGTCCTGCCAATTCTGCTCGCGACTCTGCTGGTTCCGGGCGACGCCGCTGTGGTGGCGTTTGTTGCCGGTGTTCTCGGCATCCTGATCGGGGAGTGCGCTGTTCTCAGCGCAATTGATCCTGAGCGGCAGGGCTGCGCAAGAATCGTAATTGGCGGCGCAGGAAGTTTCCAGCCGGTCTACATAACGATGCTGCTTGCGATTCTAACATTGCTGTAGTATTGCTGTAGTTGCAGATCGTGCAATCCGGCAAAGTTCAAATAATACTGCCCCCTTCATCTTGGTGATGAAACCCGACGAGATCGAACTCTCTGATTACGGCTACTACTCATCCACACCATCACCAGTCAACCGGATGATGGCTGATTTCGCACTCGACTTCAGGGACGCAATAGACATCAACCTCGGGGTCGGATATGTGAACGAGAAGACGATACCCCGCAAACTGATAAGTGATGCGCAGAAGGCGGTTCTTTCCCAGCCCGAGAAGTACAGGGCGGCATTGAACTATGGGGGATCTATGGGGTCAACGAATTTGATTGAGTCCATCAGGCAGTATCACTTATGTAACGGGATCGGTGGCATAGACGAAGGAACACTCGGGGAAAAAGAGATTATAATCGGTCCGAGCGGAGCAACAAGCCTGCTCGACGGAATTTCGCACATTCTGAATCCCGGTATCGTGATAACAACCGATCCGATCTACTACATCTACTGCGATCTTCTGAGGCGGGCAGGTTTTCAGGTCCTTGCAGTTCCCGAAGACTGCGAGGGGATACGAACCGATCTGCTCGAAAGTGCAATCGCTGGTCTCGGCGAGGCAAAAAGAGAGATCAGATTTGTCTACATCGTGACAGTCAACAATCCAACGAGCACGATTCTCTCAAACGAGCGCAGAAGGGAACTGGTCCGGATTGTTACGGAATTATCCGGAGATCTGGGTAGAAAGATTCCTATCGTGTTTGATAAGGCTTACGAGGATCTTATACACGATCCTCTTGTGGAAAAGCCCGAATCAGGGTTCCTCTATGATGATATCGGGATCGTCTACGAGATAGGAACGCTATCCAAGGTGCTCGCCCCCGCACTCAGGATCGGTTACATGATCGGAGCCCCCGGAGCCTTCATGCGCGCGATGGTTCAGCGGACGAATGATGTGGGCTTCAGCGCTCCGCTAATCACGCAGGAGATCGCAAGCCACATCCTGGACCACCACATAACCGATCAGATCGGGAGGGTGCAAGCCGGATACAGAGAGCGGGCAATCGTCGTCAGAGAATGGATCGATGAGAAGCTCGGGGAGTATCTTCTGGACTGCAGAGGCGGAAGCGCCGGGTTCTACTACTATCTGACATTTGTTGAGATCAGAACCGATGAGAGGTCCCGGCTATACCGGTTTCTCTCACGAACGACAGGCAACCCCGATATCGACGGAACTCCTGATGAGAAGAAGCCGCGGGTCGCATACCTCCCTGGCGAGTTCTGTGTCCACCCCGACGGTGAGATGGCGGATGTCGGAAGACGACAGATGAGGCTCTCTTATGGATTTGAGGAGCTCACTCGAATCGAGGAAGCGCTTGAGTATATACGCGAGGGCGTGGATTACGCCAGAAATGAGTGAATCAATCCGAATTTTCTTTCAGATGCTTTTTCACACCATCGACAAGCTCTCTTCTGCCGAACGGCTTGGTGATATATCCGTCGGCGCCAATAACATGCAGACCGATCATCTTATCGATGGATTGTGCCTTTGCTGTCAGCATGACAACCGGGATATCCTTTGTTTCGCTGTTTTTGCGGATTGATCGGTAGACGTCCCAGCCATCTATGTCCGGCATCATGATATCAAGCAGGATCAGATCGGGTTTCGCGCAATTGAGCATGTCCAGTGCGTCCTTGCCATTATAAGCAGGTATAACCTCATGTCCTTCACTTTCGAGCACCAATGTAACCAGCCCCACCGTATCCGGTTCATCATCAACAACCATGATCTTTGAGCTCATTATAGCTGTAGTACCTTGTGGTGAATCCCTAATAAAGTAATCCCTCGATCGATCACCCGATCATCACGTGCTTGACCTCGAGATAGCTTTTGAGCCCGTGGATTCCGAGTTCTCTTCCGATTCCGCTCTCTTTATATCCGCCGAACGGTGCGTGCTTCGGGGCGCCGTGATATGTGTTGATCCACATCGTGCCTGCCCTGATGCGTCTCGCAACTCTTCTTGCACGCACCACGTCCTTTGACCAGACCGCCCCGGAGAGTCCATATCTCGTATCATTCGCAATCTCGATAGCCTCCGCCTCATCGTTGTATGTGAGAACAGACAGAACAGGTCCGAAGATCTCATCTCTTGCGATTCTCATCGCAGGGTCCACCGAATCGAAGATCGTCGGAGCAACAAAGAACCCGCGCCCGCCGATGTCGAGACGTTCTCCACCGGTTACGAGTTCCGCACCGTCCTTAATTCCGTATTCGATGTATCTGAGATCTTTTTTCATCTGCTCGGAACTGACAACAGGTCCCATGTCAGGGTCATCGATGCCGTTTCCGATCGTGAGGCTCTCAGTCTCCTTTTTCATCTGTTCCATGAACTCGTCATGGATGCTCTCTGGCAGGAGCAGTCTCGAACCTGCCGTGCAGACCTGCCCTGAATTGAAGAATATCGCAAAGACCGACCCCGTGACAGCCTTCGGAATCTCCGCATCTTCGAGGATGATGTTTGCGGATTTCCCTCCGCATTCGAGCGTGATATTCTTGATGTTACCCGATGCAAGCCGCATTATCTCCTTCCCGGTCTCTGTTCCACCGGTAAACGCCACCTTATCGACTCCTGCGCTGCCTGCGAGCTCTGCCCCAACAACGCTCCCATTTCCTGCGATCACATTGAGAACGCCTCTTGGGCATCCTGCCCTGTGAAAGATCTCACCTAACTCAAGCGCTGTCAATGGGGTCTGGCTCGATGGCTTGAGGATGATCGTATTTCCCGCAGCAAGCGCGGGTGCAATCTTCCATGACGCCATCTTGAGCGGAATATTCCACGGAACGATCCCCGCGGCAACCCCGATTGGCTCATAGTAGACCGTGCTGCGATCGTCGAGCCTCTCCTCAAGCGGTTCCGCCATTTCGGAGAAGTACTCAAAGAATTCTGCGGTGTCTAAAACAAATCTCCTTGCCCAGCCGATCGGCATGCCATTATCCAGCGTTTCGAGGTGTGCGAGACGGTCGGCATCCGCTCTGAGGAGTTTTGCAGCTTTTCTGAGGACTTCTCGCCTCAGCGAATGATTCTGGCTCCAGTCCGTGTTATCGAACGCATCACGTGCCGCATCAATCGCCTTCTTCGCATCAGACCGCTTGGCATACGCAACATCTGCGATTACTTCTTCTGTTGCGGGATTAATCACTGAAAATGTATTTTCTGACTCGGATTCGGTCCATTCGCCATTGATCCACAGTTTATATCGTGTCATCGTCTATTTTGTCGGGTTGCGCAGCACGATCATCAGAACGCGAATCGTCGTATTTATCCATCTTGTCCCCACCACTCATCCCATCCGTTCTGTCTGTCTCATCCATTCCGGTTGTATCAATCTCATCCACACCATCGGTCTCATCCACCTCCTCCGATGCATCCGTCTCACTCGTCTCACCCACCCCATTCACGTCACCCGTCGCATCCATCCCCTCCATCTCATCCCCCTTATCCATCTGGCTTGCCATCTCCTTCAGTTCCCGCGCCATCTTGAGCAGTTCATAATCCCTGAAACCGTATTTTGTGGCATCCTCGATTGTAGTATAAGCCTCTTCGAATCTTCTTGTCGAAACCAGAAGCCGTCCGAGAAACATGTACGTGGTCAGGCTCTCCGGATGGAGCCGGATGATCTCCCGGTACTCATACTCTGCCCGTTCGAAATCTTTCATCTCCTGAAATAGCCGCGCAAGATTCTCTCTTGCGAGTATGTAGTCGGAATCGAGGCGAATCGCCTCTCGGTACTCACGCTCGGCGTCGTCTGTCTGACCAAAGTCCTGCAAGAGACCGCCTAAGTTGTTGTGCGTCACAGGATTGTTCGGATCGAGTCTGATGCTGGTCTGGTACTCCTCTCGTGCATCGGTGGGATTTTCCTGCATATAATAGACCATACCACGAACCATGTGCAGATACGCATCATCGGGTCGCTCTTGCAAGAGCGTCGTAAGTTCGCGAACCGATTCATCGTACTTTCCCGCGTTCTTGAGCGTTATCGCAAGATTCTGGCGAGCATACGCATGATCAGGACTCTCGTCGAGGACGTGGCGGTACTCGGCTTCTGCTTTTGCATACTCCTTGCGCTTGGCGAGAAGGTCTGCCATATTGACCCGGGCATGGATGTATTTTGGGTCTAAAAAGATCGCACGTTTGTAATGCTTCTCTGCCACATCCATATACCCGAGTTCCTCCATGATCACGGCGTAGTTGTTGTGAATGGCAGCGTTCTTCGGATCGAGACGGATCGCTTCATCGAGAGCGTCCTTCGCATCACCCGGTTTGCCCTGCTGTTGAAGCAGATCCCCGAGATTCGAATGGAACTGCGCAACGAACGGGTTCAGAAAGATGGCACGTTCGTACTCCCGCTCCGCCACATCGAGTTTCCCGCGTTCGTGTGCGACAACCCCCTTCCTGAACCGCTCATAAGGATCGTCGCCAAAGAGTTTGAAAATATCAAACATATCACGATTTTTCTTCTGATTCTTCCGCGTCTTTTGCTTCCTCTACAGCTTCCGACTCTGCAACGTCTTCTGTCTCTCCCACTTCAGCTGCTTCTTCTGACACGTCTTCTACTACTTCTGAAACGTCTTTTGCTTCTTCTGCAGCCTCTACAACTTCTTCTACTTCTTCCACCACTTCTTCCGGTGGTTCATCACCAAGCAGCGACGCTACCGACGATGACCCATATTTGCTGACTGCGGTGTTGATCTGGGCGATATCTCCTGAGATCTCATTTCCCCTAATCGACCGTCTCTTTCTGAGCCCCTCCTCGTCCGGATGGAACCCACGTCCCCCTGTTACGAGGACTTTTCTTCGTTTCGATCCGGGAAGCGTCCTTCGCATCGGGAATCCACCATTGTCCGATCCTCCGGTGATCTTCAGCGTATATCCGGGCAGCCCGACTGTGCCCCCATCGACCTCGCTTCCGATAGTTTTTCCCATGAATGTGTTTGCTGATGCGTCCGATACCTCTACCTGGTATGCTTTTCCCGTCTGTACATCTGAGACAATGACTCTAAAATCTGGCATATCTGTTTCTCCTTTCATATCCATGCATCCAAGAAGGTTATATAGATTGCTACCTCGATTAGGGATCATGAACGTCAACTCCGACCTGCACATACATTCGAAATACGCGATGGCAACGTCTGACAAGATGGACATCCCCACAATTGCACGGGAAGCGGCAAAAAAAGGGGTGCAGCTCGTGGGGACTGGCGATTGTCTCCATGCCAAATGGCTGGAATCAATTAAGAGGATGCCCGAATCCGATGGCATACTTTCGCTGAATGATACGTCCTTTGTGCTCACAACGGAGGTCGAGGATTCTCGCAGGGTTCATCATCTTATAATCATCCCCTCAATCTCAAAGGCTGAGGAACTGCGTGAGCGGTTCCTGGAACACTCAAGAAACATCGACACTGATGGGCGCCCCACCCTGCAACTGAACGGCACAGAGATTGCGGAATACGCAAGGGATGCTGGTGCATTGATCGGACCGTGCCACGCATTCACGCCGTGGACTGCCATGTATGCGTATCACGACTCGCTTGAAAGCTGCTATTCAGATCTCACGGGTTATATCTCGTTCGTTGAACTGGGCTTGAGTGCGGATACGTCGTATGCCGACCGGATATCCGAGTTACACAGACTAACCTTCCTCACAAACTCGGATGCGCACTCGCCGTGGCCCAACAAGCTTGCCCGCGAGTTCAACCGGTTCGAGATGCCTGAGATCACGTTCGAGAACCTGAAAAGTGCGATTCTCAGAAAGAATGGCATGGGACCTGTTCTGAATGTGGGGATGTTTCCGGAGGAAGGGAAATATAACGAATCCGCATGCATACGATGCTTCAAACATTACACGCTGCAAGAATGTTTATTTGCGAGGTGGAGATGCTCATGCGGCGGGAAGATCAAGAAGGGCGTGCGGGATCGGGCGAACGAACTCGCGGATCTCCCGACAGCCGAGCATCCTGATCACAGACCCCCGTACCTCCACCTGATACCGCTTGCAGAGATCATTGCGATGGTTCTCGGGCATTCAAGTCCCTTCACTAAAGGGGTGCAGGCAGCGTGGAATGTGCTCGTCAAAAGCGCCGGAAGCGAGATTGCGGTTCTGGTGGACTCTGACATCTCTGATCTTAACGCCGATTCAGGAATTGTGGATGCGATTGTGGCATTCAGGAACGGAGAGGTGATCATCCATCCTGGCGGGGGCGGCAGATACGGGACAATCGAGCTTCCGGATGGCAATCGTGGTGTGGATGAGGGGAGTGATGCGGACTCGAGCTGTGGAGTCGAAACGGTTGAGACGAGCGGTGCACAGCGGACGCTTGGCGATTTTGGGTGAGGTTAGGTGTTTAGCTATACTAAGCGACCGGTATAAACTGCGATTTTCATTATTGAAAATCTCAAGTTGTGGCGGTGTGGAGTATAACCACAAGATTTCCGTGTTAATCTCGTGAAATCTCGTGGTTTTTTCGCCTCAGCTAAACATATCTGATTCTGATGGATTCTGTGGTTTTCAAAAGATGTCGGAAGAAACTTATTCATTCTTTGCGCCTTGGCGTCTTGGCGTCTTGGCGTTTCTCTGATTTAACGCAAAGGCGCAAAGGCGCAGAGACACAGAGACACAGAGAGGTGCCCGCGACTCCACACACGCGAAGGCTGCCGATAGCGACCACAGAAAACGGCAGAACCAGAAACATATATAGTTGAAACACGATTAGTCTAATCATGATTCAACAATTCATAGACCGGGAAGACGAACTCGCATTCCTGAAGAGCAGGCTCGATTATGACGAGCCACAACTCCTGATAATCTACGGCAGGCGCCGTGTTGGAAAGACTGAACTGTTGGTGCGGTTTATGCACGAAAATCCGGATATTCCGTCGATATATTTCCTTGCCGGGCGTAAACGATGGGTCGACAACTTGAGAGAACTTCAGACTATGATGGCAGGTATAATTGGGGATGATCTCTTCGCGCGGGTTGAATTTTCAGATTACATTGAATTATTCAGCGAATTTAGTGAACGCTACCGCGGGCAGATAATAATTTCAATCGATGAGTTTCCGTACCTCCATGATCCAACACGGGACATCGAATCGATGTTCCAGAAAATATACGATGAAATCATTTCAAGCACAAAGATATATCTTATACTGTGCGGATCAAGCATCGCCATGATGGAATCGATGCTTGGCTACAAAAGTCCACTCTACGGGCGAAGAACCGGGCAGTGGCTGGTAGAACCGCTTGGGTTCAAGGAATCCTGCAAATTTTTCAGTGAATATGATACCAAGAGCAAAATAGAGACTTACGCGGTACTCGGAGGAATTCCATTCTATCTTAACATGTTTGACTGCCAATATACGGTCATGGAGAACATCGAGCGGACGCTGCTCAACAAAGGATCGGTTCTATACCGGGAGCCGGAGTTTTTGTTGCGGGAAGAGTTAAGAGAGCCTCGAAATTATTTTGCGATACTAAAAGCAATCTCTTCTGGAAATACAAGGTTTTCAGACATACTGAACGCGACCGGTATTGCGAAGAGCATGACATCGAAGTATCTTGATCTTCTGCATGAGCTACGGATCATCAGGAAGACTGCGCCTGTTACTGTGGCGCGCGAGAAGATACGGGACACACGGTACTACCTCGAGGACAATCTATTCAAATTCTGGTTCAGATTCGTGTACCCAAACGAGGGATTGGTAGAATCAGGGGATGTCCAGACCGTAATCGGGAGGATCAGGTCAGAGTTCGATTCATACACAAGTTTTGCATTCGAAGACGTTTCAAAAGAGTTCCTGTACGCGATCAGGCAGGATTTACCATTTCAATTCGAAAAAATCGGGAGATGGTGGCACAAAGACGTGGAAATTGATCTGGTCGCTCTCAACGATCACACACACGAGATCATGTCTATCGAGTGCAAGTGGCGGAAAAAGAAGACCGGCGTGAGAGTCCTTAAGAACCTGCTGGTAAAATCCGGTCGTGTTGAGTGGGGTGGCGACGGACGCGTGGATTATTACTGTATAATTTCAAGATCAGGGTTGACCGCGGGGGCGGAGGCATTTGCAGAGGAGAACAACATAATGTCGTATGATCTGGCAGATATGGAGCAGATATTCTGCGAAAAACTCTGAAAAGAGAGGGGAAACCCGTATCTCTATGCTAAAGTCGGACATGTCCAATAGCGTAGGGCGAGAACCACAAGATTACACAGGAGCGCCGAGATGTCTGTGCAATCTTGTGTAATCTCGTGGTTGTATATGCGGATATCCACACAATATTGAGCACGTACGAGAAGTATGTGGGCAGAGGGGCGATGACTGGGGTGATGAAAACTCTCCATATTCGGGTGAGTTCCACATCCCAAAACCTTGCCATTTTTGTTCCTTTTTGTCACCCCGTCCTCAATGGACAATAGATAAGTGGCGCGCTGAATACGGCGCGT